>JBDRKD010000127.1:0-33921 GCA_043814255.1 Microcaldota archaeon | reverse complement strand
CACCCTTCCGGGTTCCAATGGTTGGTGATGACCTTATCGGTAAAATCCGTCAGCGGAAGGGCCGCTTGCAGAAAAGGAAGTAAATCCATGCATGTTTATGGAATTTAGATTTATATATGTTTTAGTTCAAATTTCGGGTATGGACTTTCAGGAGATGGAGAGGAAATGGCAGGCGAAATGGGAAGAGAAACGCGCGTTTCGCGCAGACAGTTCTGATAAGAAGAAATTCTACCTCACTGCTGCGTTCCCATACCCGAACAGCCCGCAGCATATCGGGCATGCCAGAACATACACTACTACAGACGTATATGCGCGTTTCATGAGGATGAACGGATTCAATGTGCTCTTCCCGATGGCATTCCACGTCACTGGAACACCGATATTGGGAATGGCTAAGAGGATTAAGGATAAAGACGGGGAGATACTCAGGATATTCGATGAGATATATCACATCAAAAGGGAAGTTTCCGCAAGCCTCACAGACCCTGTTGCGCTCGTCACCCACTTCTCAAAGGAGATTGAAATGGGTATGAGGGAGATGGGATTCTCGATAGATTGGAGGAGGAAATTCTACACTTACGACAAAGCTTTCAACTCGTTTGTAGGGTGGCAGTTCAAGAAGCTTAACGCCCTCGGGTATATAACCAAGGGGAGCCACCCCGTACCATGGTGCCCAAAATGCAACAATGCCATTGGATCCCATGATACTAGAGGAGATGTGGACCCAGAACTCGGGGAATACATAGTCATAAAATTCAAGTATGGGGAAGGATACCTGCTCACGGCCACGTTCAGACCGGAGACGCTGTATGGGGTCACGAATCTGTGGATAAACCCAGAAGTAACATATGTTAAGGTAAAGATGGATGGTGACGTGTATTATATCTCCAGAGAGGCCTCTGAGAAATTCAAGATACAGGGACATGATGTAGAGATTGTTGGTGAGGTAAGCGGAAAGGAGATTACAGGCAGTTGCATCAACCCAATCAACGGAAAGGAGATTCCGCTGTTATCTGCCAGCTTTGTTGACCCAAAGAACGGCTCGGGAATTGTGATGAGCGTCCCAGCACATGCGCCATATGACTATATGGCGCTCAAGGATATTGGTTCGGATGTCAGGTTGATACAGGTTCTGAAACTCGATGGTTTCGGTGAGTTTCCGGCAAAGGAGATATGCGAGCGCATGGGCATAAAGAATCAGAATGACACTAAACTCGAAGCTGCCACAAAGGAGATCTACAGGAAGGAGGCGCACACGGGAATCATGGTACTGGGGAAATACGGGGGGGAACTTGGGATAAGCGCGAAAGAGAAGATATGGGGTGATCTTCTTGAATCCTCAGATGCCCTCGCCATGCATGAGATCATAAACGGTCCCATTTATTGCAGATGCGGCTCGTTCTGCATTGTGAGAACTGTTGGAAACCAGTGGTTCATAGACTATGGAAACAAGAGATGGAAGGATGTTGTAAAGGAATGCTTTGGTATGATGAGCATCATACCTGAAAAGACAAAGGCAGAGTACCTATATGTTATTGATTGGCTCAGGCAGAAGGCATGCACCAGGGCAAGCGGACTTGGGACAATATTCCCTTTCGATGAAGAACAGATTATTGAACCACTCTCTGATTCGACAGTGTATATGGCATTCTATACGATAGCCCATCTGCTGGATAGGGACGTTGCGCTCTCAGAAGAGGATTATGATTACATATTCCTTGGGAAAGGCGAAGGGAACGCAAAACTTGATGAGTTGCGGAAAGAGTTTAGTTACTGGTACCCGCTTGACTCGAGACACTCTGCTGGCGACTTGGTCCACAATCACCTCACGTTCCTGATATTCAACCACGTAGCCATCTTCCCAAGGGAGAAATGGCCCAAGCAGATCGTAACGAATGGATTCGTGCTCATGGAGGGCGGAAAGATGAGCAAGAGCATGGGGAACATCATGCCCCTCAAGGACGCCATAGGGGAATATGGGGCGGATATAGTTCGTTTCTGTGTGGTCAGCGGGGCCGAGCTGTCGCAGGACAGTGATTTCAATCAGGCGATGGCAGATGGTGTCGCCTCGAGACTTCGCTTCATGTTTAGGAAACTCAAGAACGCAAAGAAAACAGGCGGGCTCTCGGGTGCTGATAGGTGGCTACTTTCAAGGCTCCATAGAAGGGTGAATCGTGTAAACAGTGCGTTTTCAGCTCTTGAGCTCAGGACAATAGCCCAAGAACTATTGTATAATACTGTCAATGACATAAGGTGGCACGAGAAGAGAGGGGATGGTGAGGTACCTTTTGAATACTTTGAGTGTTGGGTGCCCCTCATTGCGCCATTTACGCCACATGTGGCAGAGGAGATGTGGGAAATGATTGGGAAAGAAGGCCTCGTCTCGTTATCGAAGTTCCCGAAAGCTGATGAGAGCAGGATAGATGATGCTGTTGAGGATGCTGAAGAGATTATTGTGAAAACACGGGAGGATATCGAGCATGTACTCAGCATTACTGGGATAAAACCAAAGCACGTATACCTTTACGTTGCAGGGGATTGGAAACGCAAACTGCGAAGTATCGCATTTAAAGAGAAGAGATTCGATAAGGCGATGAAGGTCGCCATGAGCGATGATGAAATGAAGGGCATTGGGAAAGATGTCGCCCGAGTACTTCAGTCATTCATAAAGAACGTAAATGAACTCTCTGAGAACGTTGTTGGTGAGGGAGGAGAAACTGAGGCATTGGAGGGTGCAATCGAATATTTCAGAAGTGAATTCAATTCAGAATTCACAATATCAACTGACTCCGCTGCACCTGAAACACATTCCAAGAAGGCCAAAGGCGCGATGCCTCTGAAACCGGCTATCTATATTGAATGAGGGAATGTATTGACAAAATGCATGAAAGTTAGAAAGACTGATGCCCAGAGAATCAAGAACGAACTCATTGATAATGATAATTTAGACAGGAACTATCGAACCGAGGCTGTTGGCGATTTCGTCTTCTTTCCGATTAAACGGGAGATTGTGGGGTTTATTGAACGGGAGATGGTGAAGATAGCTAGGAAGCCCACCTCCTTGAAAGAGGTTCTTGCTGGGGTGCTGGGGGATGAAGAAATCGAGAAGATAGTCACTTCTTTTGATGTGGTAGGCGGGGTTGCGATAGTTGAGATACCTGTGGAATTGGAAGGGAAGAAAGGGGATATAGGGGAGGCACTAATGCTCGTGCATAAGAATGTGAGAACAGTTGCTGCAAAAAGAGGACCTATGGAAGGTGAGTTTAGGGTGAGGAAGCTTGAGGTCATTGCCGGTGAAAGAAATACTGAAACCAGGTATCGGGAGAGTGGTTGTGAGTTTGTGTTTGATATTGCAAAGGTATATTTCTCACCGAGACTCTCTTTTGAGAGGGAGAGGATTGCTGGGTTGATTAAGGGGAATGAAAGAGTATTGGTTATGTTTGCAGGGGTTGGGCCATTTCCGATTGTTGTTGCAAGGAGAAATTCTGGTGTTGAGATTGCTGCGGTTGAATTGAATCCAGCTGCATTCGAATACCTGGTTGGGAACATAAAGTTAAACAGGATGGAGAGGACAATCACTCCCGTTTGTGGTGATGTGAGGGAAGTAATCCCAGAGCTATTTGTGGGGTGGGCAGATAGGGTTCTGATGCCCCTCCCAAGAGGGGCTGAAGGGTTCCTTGATGTTGCACTCTGCGGGGCGAAGAAGGGAGGAGTTCTGCATGTTTACTGCTTTGCGAGAGTTGGTGAGGATGGGGAGAAAGCTGATGAGATTGCGAGAATGATTGGGAAATTTGGGGGAAAGGCGAAAGTACTGAATATCAGGACAGTTAGGCCGTTTGCCCCTCATGTGGACCAGATTGTCGTTGATGTTGAAGTATGTTGATAGCGTTGCCCTTAGGACACTATAGAGAAAATGTCACGCGGTAACCTGCCACGCGGGCTGGTCGCCTTCGGGGGCGACTGGCGCCAAGCGCCACCGCGTCGCTTGATGGTGGCGCCAAGCGCACTGCTGCTTGGAACGCCCCTACAGAACCCTCTCCAGGAGAAAGTAATTTAACTCCCCCCCATAAAATAGATTAGGCGACTGGAATGGAACAGATGGACTTAGAGAAACTTGTTGTCCAGCCAACATGGAGAGATGTGTTGATGGATTTAGTCATAGAAGAGAAACTAGACCCCTGGGACATTGACATAATACAGGTAACTGAGAAATACCTGAAAAAGATACAGACGCTGCAGTCGCTTGACTTGAGGATACCTGCAAACATCATACTCGCAGCAGCCATACTCCTTAGGTTCAAGAGCGAAACCCTGAAGCTTGTGGAAGAGGAACAGGTAGTGACTGAAGAGGTGTATGTTGGTGATGAGGGCGCACCCACTGAGGTTCCGATACTCTCGCTCAGAACCAGAATACCGCCTAAGAGGAGGGTAAACCTCAATGAGCTCATAAACACACTTTCTGAGGTAATAGATGCTCAAAAGAGGAGGGCATCCAATGCCTTTCGTCCGAGGCCGATAATGTCCATAGAGATACCAAAAGAAGATATAGAGGAACGGATGAACAGTCTGTTTGATAGGGTAAAGGAGATTGCAGATGATGAGGGGTTGTTGCTGTTCTCGGACCTTGTTTGTAAGAAAGGTTCGCGTGAAGTCGTGATGCTCCTGCTGCCGCTCCTGCACCTAGCCCAGAACCGGAAGATAGACTTGATGCAAGAGAAGATGTTTGGGGAGATATTCATAAGGATATTGGGGAAGGACCATGGAAATGAATCCAAAACGAATAATTGAAGCTGCCCTTTTCATGAGTTCACGGGTTCTAGGAACCCACGAGCTGGCTAAACTAGCGAGCATAGGTGCTGTTGGATTCGTGAAGGGACAGGTAGAGCTTCTGCAGAAAGAATATGAAGAACGGGGAAGCGCGATACGCATCTACGAAGAGTCTGGCGGGTATATTATGAGGATACACCCGGAGTATGAGGAGATTGTGGGTACTCTTGCAAAGGAAGCAGATATCGGTAGGAGCGCACTCAAAGTTCTGGCTGTTCTTTCCAAGAATGATGGGATGGAACAATCAAGACTCGTGAAGATTGTTGGGAGCACCACGTATGATGGGGTCCATGAACTCGAGGAGAGGGGCTTCTTGAGATCAAAGAAAAAGGGGAGGACGAAGGTCCTGAACACCACTAAGAAATTCAGGGAGTACTTCTCGGAGTGAGATTACTTACTCTTCTCACTTAACAAAACAACTGTTTCTGTTCTTGTTACTCCCTTAAGTTCTCTCACGTTGTTAATGATGAATTCTGTTATTTCCTTGATGTTTTTTCCATAGATTTTGATTATTACATCTATGGTGCCAGCAACTTCAAACACCTCGTCAACTTGAGGAAAACAAAAAAGATGTTTGGCAAGACCGCCTTTTTTGAATTCTGGGGGGAGAGCCGAGTTATCTAAGTAGATGAACACCACTGCACAAAAATCTTGTCCAATCTTTTCCCTATCGAGTTTTATTGTGTAATTGGTGATGACTTTGTGTTGTTTCAGTTTTTTTATTCTATTGTGAATAGTAGTTGGTGGAATCCTGGTTTTTCTTGATAATTGGAGAACAGAGAGTTTGGCATTCTTTTTCAAAGCTTCCAAAATCTCAAAGTCCTTTTCGTCGACTTTCAGTTCCGCCATAAGCTGATAATACATAACTTATATTTAAATTTAACTATTTATCGGAATATTTATTCCATTTTTGTGTTATTTTAGGATTTTAATACTAAAAAAATCCATTTTTATGGGATTTTCTTAATATAGTAGTTATGGACCTAATCTTCCTAGATGATTGAAATAAAAAAGGTTGTTTTGCTGAATGACTCGTTCGTTTCCGAAATCTTATTGACCTTTCTAAAGGAAGAACAGATTCCTGTTTTTGCAGAGGGATCCTTGAGAAAGAAGCTTCTCAAGAGGAAGATCCCTGTCTTAAGCTTAGAGGAAACACAACAGAAACTTTCCTCAGCTGATTGTGTCGTATATTCTAATGCTGAAAACTTCATTTCGCTTGTTTGTGAACACTGTGGAAATCAAAACATAGTAAAAGCAATTCGACTATTCAAAAATAAAGCTCAGTTTAGGAGAAAGGTTTCCGAATTATTTCCAGATTTTTATTTTAAGGAGATTAGGAAAGAGGAGGCTTTTGGGTTTGAACCACCGCATGGGAAAGAATTATTTTTAAAACCAACAATTGGATTCTGGAGTGTGGGTATAACTAGGTTCTCGGGACAAGAGGGTTTTAACAGAGGAATTAGAAATGCGATGACTGAGATAAAGGAATATGGGAAGATTTTTGATTCAAGCATAATAGATAGTGCAAATTTTTTAATTGAGGAGGCGATTGATGGTGAAGAATTCGCCTGCGATGCTTATTTTGATGAAAATGGAACACCTGTTGTTCTTGGAATCTACTGCCACCCATTCAGAGATAAAAATGACACACGGGATCTCGTCTATTATACTGGGAAAAAGGTTATGGAAAAAACAATTGGGCGTGTGGAGAAATTCCTGTATGCCCTGGCGCAAGAAACAAATCTCGTAAATTTTCCGATTCATTTCGAGTTCGTAATCGATAAAGAGAGTAAGTTAGTGCCCATAGAGATAAATCCTATTAGGTTTGGGGGATTTGGTCTTGTTGACTTGGCGTTTTATTCGTTCGATATCAATCCCTATGAGTACTATTTTTACAACAAAAAACCAAAATGGAAGGATATTCTGTCTAATGCAAACGATGGATACCATGGTTTTGTATTGGGTAGGGGTGAAGACATCGCGGTGCCTGATTTAGAAAAGTTCAAGCAAACGTTCCAAGAACTAGATGCGTTTATTGAAATGGAACACAGTACCTCCCCTGTTTTCTGCATAGCATATACTAAAAGCAATGACCTAAACGAAGTAGTAAAATACGTGCATTTCGATTTCAAAAAATACAACTTAAAATGATTACTTCTCACATGCCTTTTTGAGCAATCCGAGATTCATGTCAGAAATCATGAATACCATCTCGTGACGCTCGCCCATGATATCGAAAAAAACTATCTCAACTTTTACTTTTCCAAGGTTTATCTCTCCGTCGGACTCTATGGATTTGATGTAATCAAAAGGAACTGCTAGTTTCCCCTCCTTTTCTGTTTCAATAACAATTCCGGTCTCACCGACACGTATGATGCCCATCTCAGTCCCTATGTTGTCAGAATATATTGAGAATGTCTCCTTGATGTTGCCTACTACCATACTATCACCTATTTCTTTTCGATTGTTAGCAGAATTATGGATATGAGGCCAAGAACCACTCCTGCAATCTTGTATGCAGTCATCTCCTCCCGGTAAAGCAACGCGCCGGCAATGACCACGAGCACAAGGTTAAGGCTGAACAGTGGAACCACGACACTGATTGGGCCTCCCTTCATGGCAATAAAGGAGAACACGGTTGATAAGGCAAAAATGACGCCCAGCCCCAAGGCGAACACATATGCTTCGTTGCTTACTTCGGAGTACGCGCTGGAATATAGGTAGTATGCCCCAAGAACTATGCCTGCAAAGAACACCATCGGTATGAATGCCCTCCAGTCATGGTTTGCATTGAAAAAGCCCTTTACTGCAATTCCGTAAGCTGCCAGGAAAATCAATGCCCCAATTGCAGCGAGTTGCCACCCTGCAAATGCAAACGAGGATGTGTCTGGTCCCATATGATCACTTTGTTATCAGATAAACTACTGCAAGTATAATTATAACACACAATGCAGTGAATACAAGCTTGTCTACCATGCACCATATTTATAACCTATTTTATAAATAGGTATGGGGTGAGCAGAATTGAAGATTGCGATTCTTGGGGATTTCCATCTTGGGTACCCCCGCTTTTATGAGGATTCGTTCAAACAGGCAGAGCTAGCCTTTTCGAAGGCATGTGATATTGCTGATGTGGTGGTTCTTGTTGGAGACATATTCGATACCAAAATTCCGAGGCTCGAGGTTATTGAAAAAGCCCATAGGATATTTGGAAAAGCTAGGGAGAGACATTGGGATGTGGAAGGCCCGGGGGGAAAAGTACCTATTGTGGCAATCCACGGAACGCACGAAAGAAGGCACAAGGATTCCGTGAACCCGATACAGATGATGGATGCCGCTGGCCATTGGACATATGTCCACAATTCAAAGGCTGTTTTTACCCTCGGAAACGAACGCATATCCGTACAGGGCCTTGGCGGAGTTCCGGAGGAATATGCAGCAGCTGCCATGAAGGCCGCATGTTTCAAGGCTGAGGAGGATGCATTCAACATCCTTGTTTTCCACCAATCGCTCAAAGAGTTCATACCTGGGGGGGGTGAGATGCTGAGTATAGATGACCTGCCGCCCGGTTTTGACATCTATGCCTGTGGCCATATGCATAGAAGTCACATCAGGGAAGCGTGTGGTGGAAAACTCATAATCCCAGGTAGTACCCTATTGACGCAGATGAGGAAGGAGGAGGAAAAGCCAAAGGGATTTATAGTGATTGATACAGAACATCGCAAGGAGGAGTTTGTGGAAATCCCCTCACGGCCTTTCTTTTTCAGGAGCATACAGATTGAAGGTGGGGGAGTGGGCGATGTCCGAGAAAAAGCTGTTTCTGAGATAGAACAGATTGTTTCCGGGTGCAAGGAAAAGCCGATAATAAGACTTAGGATAACTGGAATCTTGGGGAAAGGTCTGAAGTCCTCGGATGTGGTTCCTGATTTGAGGGAGTTCTCTGGGAAAGCGTTCTTGGAAGTGGAGATGAAACTTGACGAAGATGATGTCTCAAGATCGCTTGAGCTTGTCCGCGGCATCAGGGAGGACGGGGTTTCGGTCAAACGCATGGGACTGGAGATGCTGAAAAGTAAGCTCTCTGAAGCAGGGTGTGTATTGGACGATGTTGATGCACTCTTCGATAGCCTGGCGGACGGGGAAACGGAGAAGATTGTGAATGAGTTATTAAACAACACCTAAAGATGAGCGTTCGGGCCAGATAGTACAGACTGGTTTGGGTAGAGCACTATGCCCTTGCTTGTGATTTTCATAAGACATAGTTTCCTCTCATGGGCCGTACCCCTCATTTTGGAAATCTCCAGTGCAAGGTCGCGCACATCTCCCTTCCTGATGTTATAGATTAGTATGAGTCCGTCTGCAAGGTATTCTATGCCAAAGCGGACATTCATCCTGCCTGATTCCATCACAGCCTCTGATAGGAGAATTGTTGTGGCACCCCATTTCCTGAGTGAATCTATAGTCTTCAGGAGAGCCTGTCTCCTTTTGTACTCTTCGTCTCTCAACAGTACCAGAGACGTCACGGAATCGATAACTACCCTTTGGATTCCATTCTCCCTGATAAGATCCTCGACAACGTTCCCTTCGTTTATGAAACTCTCGACTTCGTGTGGCGGGTACTCCAGAACAAAAATCTTCTTTTCTTTCACAAGCTTCTCGAAATCCCAGCCCATCCTGGCCATATGCTTAAACAGGGTTGATTTCTGCTCCTCGAATGTGATGTACAGACCCGGCTCTTTGTATAAGGCCGCTCCGGAATAAAGGTATTGCATAGCAAATGTGGTTTTTCCAGAACCAGCCTCGCCAGCAAGAACGATAACACTCTTCCTCTCGAATCCACCCTCTATCATACTATCAAAACCAGGAACTCCGGTCTTGACTTTGTCCTGGAATGCCTTATCAACCATCTGCTCACCAATGTCCATTTGTCATCCGCATTATATAAAACGTTCTACCCATTTAAAGTCCGGGTTAACGGAACATTGTTCCTGTGTTCTCGCTGAATTTCTTTAGGCTCTCCCTGTTTGATTTGTTAGCCGCCGGCTTTAATGTCTTGAACGCATTTTCGAAATGCTCTGGAAGAACCTTATCGCTCTCTGCACGTATGGCGTTCATCCCGGCTTCCCTGCAGAGTCCCTCGATGTCTGCCCCAGTGTAACCCTCTGTCCTCTTAGCAAAATCAGCGAGATCCACTTCCCCAAGCGGCATGTCCTTGGTGTGTACCTTGAATATTGCAGCCCTTGTTTTTTCGTCTGCTGTTGAGATATGGAGTATCTTGTCAAATCTTCCCGGCCTCATTAATGCCTTATCAATTATGTCGGGCCTGTTCGTTGCCGCAATCACAACAACGTTCTTAAGGTTCTGCAGGCCATCCATCTCAGTGAGAAGGGCATTGACTACGCGCTCTCCAACTCTTGAGCCCTGATCTCCAGAACTCCTTATGGAGGCGATTGCATCTATCTCATCTATAAACACTATGCTCGGGGCGGCCATGCGTGCCTTCCTGAATATCTCGCGTATTGCCTTCTCGCTCTCCCCGACCCATTTGGAGAGGATTTCCGGACCCTTTATTGAGATGAAATTCGCATCGCTCTCAGTGGCAACTGCTTTCGCGCACAGAGTCTTCCCTGTTCCTGGAAGCCCGACAAGCAGGATTCCCCTTACTGGCCTTATGCCCATCTTGGTGAACACCTCTGGCTTTTTGAGCGGGAGCTCTACTGCTTCTGTGAGCTCGTTCTTGAGTTCATCCAATCCTCCGATGTCACTCCAGCGCACATTCGGCACCTCGACAAATACCTCCCTGAGCGCAGAGGGCTGTATCTCTCTCAAAGCCTTGAAGAAGTCGTCCCGGGTAACCCTGAGGCTCTCGAGCACCTTGGGAGGTATGTAGTTCTGATCCAGGTCTATCTCTGGGAGTATGCGCCTGAGTGATTTCATTGCCGCCTCTTTTGTGAGTAACGTGAGGTCCGCTCCTGTGAAGCCGTATGTTATGTTGGCAAGTTCTTCTTTCAATCTCTCGACAGATTTTTCAACTATTGTTTCTTTGATGCTATTCATCTTAACCGGAGGAATAACCCCCAATAATATCAGTTGTTGTAGGATGACATCGGTGCTTTCCGAAAGTTTCTCACGTAGATTCTTTTCCTCTATTTCATAAAAGAATTGTCTAGGGTCGGAATCCTTTCTCAGATCTCTGGTTCTAATGAGGTCTTCAAATTTATTGTATTCGATTGACAGTCTATTTTCTAAGTCCGGCAACTCTTTTGAGATTTTTTTTAGATTGGCGATGTTTTTTCTGACTGTTTGATTATATTTTTTGATACGTTCTAACTCTTCAGTAATTTTTTTCTTTTCTTCGATTATGGATTTCAAACTTTCTTCTTTTTGGCTACGGCCAGTTATTAGTGCACCCAATTTCTCCTTGAGATTTTGAATTATTATATTCGATGTATTCGAATCAAACTTTTTGTCTGCTCCCTCAATTTCTTTACTCAGTTTTTCTTCTTCTCTTTTGAGTGGTCCCAGCTCTTTTTCTGCTTCTTCTTTTCTCTTGAATAATGTTTTGATTTCTTTTTCAAATTCACTCTTTCGCGAATCTATTTTCTCTTCCGTTATGTTTTTTATCACAGCACCGATTTCTTTAGCGGCAACAGCGCTATTCCAATCAAAAAGGGGCATGCTTCGCGTGTGAATCTGCAGTATCTCCTTCCTGGCGTTCTTGTCTGGCACACCTATCTCAAGCTCCCTATCGAACCTGCCAGGTCTCCTGAGAGCTGGGTCGAGTGCGTTTGGCCTGTTTGTGGCGCCTATCACTATCACCTGCCCCCTTGTTTTCAACCCATCCAGCAATGTGAGAAGCTGTGAGACCATCCGCCTCTCAACCTCTCCGGTGACCTCCTCCCTCTTGGGAGCGATGGCATCTATCTCATCCATGAATATGATGCTTGGGGCATTCTCCTCCGCATCTACGAAGAGCTGCCTCAGGCGCTCCTCGCTCTCCCCAACGAACTTGGAGACCAGTTCTGGGCCTGCGATGTTTATGAAATTGGCATCGCTCTCGCTTGCAACTGCGCGCGCAAGCAATGTTTTGCCGCACCCCGGAGGACCGTGTATCAGAACTCCCTTTGGAGCTTCTATCCCGAGTTTCTCGAAAAGTTCCGGGTGCCTCATGGGGAGTTCAACCATCTCCCTTATCTTCTGGACCTCATCCTTAATCCCTCCTATATCCTCATAGGAGATGCGTGCAATCTTGCTTGTCTCCTTCATCGGCTCTGTCTTGAGGACAAATTCAGTTGCTTCGTTTATTATGGCTATACCCTGCGGTTGCACAACTGCCGCGGTTAGTGGGAATGATGTCCCCAAGACACCTACGAATATCGTGTCTCCCCTGGATAACGCTCTCCCGATGAGCTTCTTCTTGATATACTGGTCAAAATTTGGCGAGTATTTCATCTGCTGTGATGGTGTGAGCACTACCTTCTTTGCCTCCTTGAGGTGGGCTTTCCTGAGGATTATCTTGTCTCCAAGGGCAACTCCTGCATTGTTCCTCAGGTAACCGTCCATGCGGATTATGTTGAGGCCATCATCCTGTGGGTGGGCCTGCCACACAACAGCAGCTGTGTTCTTCTTTCCTTTGAGTTCCACTATGTCTCCGGTAGTAACGTCAATCATTTTCCTCGCTCGTGAATCTATCCGGATAAGTCCCCTTCCGACATCGTTCTGCAATGCTTCAGCAACCCGTAGTTCCACTGATTCCTCCATTCAAACACCTTCCACTAATGAAATCTCCCGAAAAAGTATTTATGCTTTTACTTCAATGAAGTCCGCCCCGCCTGCATCGTAGAGCCCGGGCTCGTCCCCCTTCTTCTCAGCTGAGACCACCTCGCCTATCAAAAGGACGTGGTCACCTGTCTTGACAGTTTTAACAAGCTTGCACTCAAGGAAGGCGTAGCACTCCTTTATTCTAGGGGCAGAGACTTTTTCTGATTTCTCAGGGGTTAAGCCTGCCTCTTTGAATTTATCTGTGCTCCTTCCTGATTTTGTCCCGCAGACCATCGCGGCGTCAGCAAGCCTGAATGATGGGAGGTTGATTACAAACTCCTTTGAGTCTGAGATAAGCTTGTATGAGTACCTGTTCTCTGTAAGCGAGATGCCTACGAGTGGGGGATCTGCTGATAATGGTGCGCACCACGCAAGGGTCACTATGTTCTGTTTCCCAGTAGAATCGACTGAAGTGACCAATACTATCCTGTTTGGGTAGAGCAACCGATGTATTTTATCCAAGACCTACACCTCGAATGTCTGTTCTGTTTTGATAACTATCTTTCGCTTCTTTGTTATCTCGCCAATAACGCTCGCCTTTAGCTTGTGTTTCTTGCAAATTGAAACCACTTTATCTCCATCTCTTTGAGAACAGATAATACAATAGCCAACTCCCATGTTGAATGTCTTGTACATCTCGCGCTCGCATATTCCGGCTTGCATTAGCAGTCTGAACACCTTGAGTGGCTTAGGCATATTGTCAAGCATGAAACCGACTTTCGCATAATTCCCTATCCTCCTCAATTTGGAGAATGCCCCCCCTGTGATGTGCGCCATCCCATGAACGGTGACTGATGCGAGGATTTCCATCACTGGTTTAACGTATATCCTGGTTGGGGTGAGGAGCTCTTTCCAGTGTTTTTTTGGAAGTGCCTTCCTCGCAAGCGTTAACCCGTTTGAGTGGACACCTGAGCTTGCCAGTCCTATGACTGCGTTCCCTGGCCTCATCCTTTCTCCGGTAATCGGCTTTCCCCGCATGACGCCAATGCTCGCGCCTGCCAAATCGAAACCTGTTTTTCCCTTCTCCCCTTTAATCAGGTCTGGCATTATCGCAGTCTCTCCACCGATTAATGAAACCCCTGCTTCCTTCGCCCCTTTCACAAGCCCTTTCATGAGCTCACGAACGAGTGGTTCATCTTCGTGCTGGAGAGCAAGGTAGTCCACGAGTGCTGTTGGTTTTGCCCCAACACAGATTATGTCATTTACGTTCATTGCAATACAATCTATTCCGATGGTATCGTACTTCTTGAACTCATGTGCAACCAGGACTTTTGTCCCAACACCATCCGTATGCATTGCAATAGTCTCTTTTCCAGTCCTCACCAAACCAGCGTAATGCCCATATATGGGCATCACCTCTGGAGAATGGGTACTCTTCAGCATGCGTTCCACATGGGCGTGTATCCCCTTAACCTTTGCGATGTTCACTCCTGCGCTTGCATAAGACTTGACCAAAAAACCACCACGCTAAGAGTAGTTACATTATTAATTTTAATACTTTCAGATAGAGTATGGCATTCTTACCTTTCGATAGATACCAAAAGCGCATAAACTCTAAATACTATTCAAAAAAAGGTTCTGCGATATATGGTGATTTCTCCACTTTTGCCCTTGGGAACAGGATAGCTCAGGCCAATGCAAAGGAGTTCCATGGATTCGCAAAGAAGCGAAAAGGTTCACTGGAGGTCGGCGAGTTCGGGGTTGGAAACGGATTATTCGCGAGAAGGTTTCTGGAGGAAGTGGAGAGGCTTGATGTTGAGAGGGGAACTGGCTGTTTGAAACGCATCGATTATTCGTTGGTGGACATCTCAAGGAAGATGCTGATGGACGCTAAAATGAACCTGCGGGGATACGACGTCAATATCGTATGCTCGGATGCCCTCGAGTTCAGGCCAAGGAAGCTGTTCAATTATGTGCGGATAAACGAGCTCCTCAGTGACCTCCCATCGAAACTGCTGTTCAGGAAGGGCAAGGGCATCTTTGAGTTGGGGTTATCTGGAAAAAAACCCGCATTAGTAAGGTATGCTGGGGGGATGCCGCCTGGGATTGGAGAGTTTCCGGAAGGGTATGTGTTCCCAATGAATACGGGGGCTATTGGGTTTCTGCAGGGGCTCAAGAAGGTAATTGCAAAGGGGGGGTATGTGGATATATTCGACTATGGCTTCGGGAGCTTTGGGGATGTGGTAGAAGAGCCTAGGGAAGTTTGGAATGACAACGTGAGCAGGTGGTACGGGGACCAGGTGACTGTTGATGTCAATTTCCCGCACCTTAAATCTGCGTTTCGCACATTGAAGCTCGAGACTCAAAAAGAATATGTTGAGAGGGTCCTAAAGGAAAGATTGTTTCAGGTGCAGATGGAGAATAGGATCTGTTATCTGAACGAAGCAGAACTTGCAGGAGCTGCTAAGAAGCTTAGGAGGGCAGGTTATTCCGAGGAATTCATAAGGGGGGAGTTCGAGGAGGAGAGCGATTACTGGCATGTGAGAATAAAGTACTAAGATGCTGTTACTGCCTTCCTTCTTAAAAAAACTAACATTTGTCTGCCCTGAGCTCCCGCATGTGGTCAATGCGCTTCTGGACAAGGGCAGAAGTCCCGATATCCTTCCTGTGGAACAATGGACCCGTTACAAAAGAAGTCGCCTTTTCAGCAATCCCCTCCGCTTCTGAAATGCTATCCGCGATTCCAAGGACTGCCACTGTTCTTGAGCCCAACTCAAACAGGTTTTTCCCTCTCTTGTCTACTGATGCATAGAAGAATTCTGCGCCCAAACTATTAATGGACTCCTCGTCTACTTGAATCTGTTCGTTTCTCTTTGGGTTGGAGGGATATCCCTCTGGGACAAGGTACTTGCATACTGTCGCCTTTTTTGAGAACTCTGCACTCGCCAAATTCCCGTTTGCCATTTGGGAGAGAACCATCGCAAAATCTGTTTTGAGCAAAGAAAGGACGTTCATTGCTTCAGGGTCTCCGAGTCTTGCATTGAATTCAATTACGTGGATGCCCTTCTTCCCCGCGATGAATTGACCATATAGGAATCCCTTATAGGGCCTCCCTTCGCTGGCGAGCGCGTCCACTGTTTTTTTCATTATTTCTATCCCCTGTTCATAGTCGTTCTGTGTGATGAACGGAAGTAGGCCTGCATCTGAGTAGGAACCCATACCGCCGGTATTTGGTCCTTTGTCTCCTTCAAATGCGAGCTTATGGTCCTGCACTGCAGGCATCGGAACTACCCTCTCACCATCCACAAACGCCTGTAGTGTAAATTCCTGTCCTATGAGTTTCTCTTCAATAACAACTGATCCCAATGCCCCTATATTCGCATCCAACACCTCGCTTGCGTATGCTTTTGCTTCCCCCTTATCCTTTAGGTGTGGACCCATGATCTTTACTCCTTTTCCGCCAGTGAGGCCTGCTGGCTTGACTACAACTTCAACAAGCGAACCGATAAATGCAGAAGCTTCATCCGCATCTGAGAACACCCCGAATTTTGGGCAGCCGGGAATGCCATGTTTTTTCATGAGATTCCGTGAGAACGATTTGTCACATTCGATCATGGCAGCATCCTTTGTTGGGCCTGCACACGGGATTCCTGCTTGTAGCAGACTATCCACGATGCCTGCATTGAGAGGCGCCTCAGGGCCAACCACTGCAAGTTCTGCAGAGTACTCCTTTGCCCATTTCACAACCTGTTCGACGTGGCATATGTCGCCAACGGTCCATTCAGACGAGAGTTTAATAATACCTGGGTTATTTGCGCCCATGTATGAAAGTAGTTTTGTGTCTTTGGAGCGAACTATCGCTTTTGCGATTGCGTGTTCGCGCGCGCCTGAACCGATAAGAAGTATCTGCATATAATCACTCCATCGTCTCCCAACAGCGAATGTCTTTGCATCCTTTGGAAGTTTTTATTTTCTTTGCAAGGACATTTCCTTCCCGTGTAGGGTATTTATCTGAGATGCAGCCGATGCATAGCTTGCTCTTTGGCATCCCTATGGCCCTCAACAAACCCTTTGTGTCCATATAAACCAGGGAATCGCAACCTGCTTCCTTCCGTATCTCCTCCACGGAATGCTTGTATGCTGAAAGCTCCTCATATGTAGGTATATTTATCCCGTAAAAACAGGGGGATGTGATTGGAGGACAGGTTATGCGCACATGTATCTCCTTTGTGCCTACGCTCTTGAGAAGTCCAATGATTGGTTTCAACGTTGTTCCTCGAACGATGCTGTCATCTATAAGCACTACCCTTTTTTCATAGAGTATCGAACGAAGGGCATTGAGTTTCAGCCTCACTGCTAGGCTTCTTTTCGTTTGGTCTGGCATGATGAATGTGCGTGCAACATAACGGTTCTTAATGAGGCCTTCGGCAACAGGAATCCCGCTCTGGTATGAATAACCGCTTGCGGCTGGTCTGGATGTATCTGGGACCGGTACGACAACGTCAGCTTTTACGGAATCATTCTGGGCGAGTATCTGGCCAAGCCTGAATCGGACATTGTATACGCTTCTTTTATCAAGTATCGAGTCAGGTCTTGAAAAATACACGTACTCGAACATGCAATGCGCGTGTTTTGCCCTTTTTAAGAGGACCCTGCTCCTAACCCCCCTCTTGCTCACTATAATTGCTTCTCCCGGCCTGACGTCCCTGGTTAGGGCCATGTTGTTTATATCAAGGGCTGTGCTCTCGGATGCAAATACGATCCTGTCCTTATCACGCCCCATGCAGAGTGGCTTTATTCCGAGCGGATCACGAAACGCAACGAGCTGGCCCTCGCCTGTCATCATAACAACAACGTACGAACCGTCAAGAATTTTCATGGTGTTTTTAACTGCCGTCCATATGTTTCCTTTTGAGCGCACCAACTCATCGGCAATGCAATGCAGTATGAACTCTGCATCGCAAGACGAGGAAACGCTCCTGCCCCTGCGCCTGATAAGTTTGTTTACGTAGGTGAGATTCGCTATGTTGCCATTGTGCGCAAGGGCTATGCCCTTCATAGGGTGGTTTATGACAAATGGCTGCGCATCCTCCTCTACGGAATGGCCTGTTGTTGGGTATCTGACGTGGCCTATTCCAATGTGGCCTTTGAGCCTATTGATGTCTTTCTCGCCGAAGACATCAGAAACAAGTCCTGCTGACTTCTTGGTTAGTATCTTGTCACTGGAGAACACAGACATTCCCGCGCTGTCTTGACCCCTGTGCTGGATGGATGTCAAACCATTATATATCCTAATACTTACGGGATTCTTTGAGAAAGAATAGATTGCAAAAACCCCGCATGAATCCTTCAGGTCATTAAGAACATTCATGGTTTACCCCCCATAACCTTCCACATCGGAGACTCGAGCGCATGGATTATCTCGAGGATGTTCCAAGAATTATCCCCGAATACCAGGTTGTCTCCAGTTGCCTTCCCTATGAGTGCTGCAGGGATTCCCCCCTCCTGCGCATGCTTTAAGATTTGGTCCGGGTTGCTTGTGCCTATCAGGTAACGCCCATGACTCTCTGAGAAAGCAAGCTCATCGAATCGTTTGCAGGTGGACGGAATCTCGTTAATGTGAATTGATGCACCGGTTCCTCCTCTGGTGCACATCTCCGCAAGCGCAACCAGAAGACCTCCTTTTGAGCAATCGTGAACGCTGTTTATTTCATCTATATGGGAGAGCACAAACTCTGACATTTCCTTCTCTTTCTTCAGATCCACTTCCGGAACATTGCCTCCAGACGAACCGAATATGACTCGGTGGTATTCACTTCCCCCCATCTCAGGTTTTGTAGAACCGATGATGATTATGCTATCCCCTTTCTTGAGAGCATGTGAACGTATGTGACTCCTCTTCAATGCCCCAACCATTAGTATGACGGGCGCTGGTTTTATCGACATTTTGGTGACTTCATCTTCGTTGTAGAGACTCACGTTGCCACCCACGCATGGGGTCTTGAATGCCTTTGCAGCATCTGCTATGCCCTTCACGGACTCGTGGAAGACCCACAGAACCTCTGGCTTCTCAGGGTTTCCAAATGAGAGATTGTCCACTATCCCAATCGCTTCAGCCCCGACACAGGTAAGGTTCCTCAATGCCTCTGCCATGATTCCTGCTGAACCGATATATGGATCGAGTGCGCAGTGCGCGGAATTTGAATCGGATGTTACGGCTATGGCATCTCCGTTTGGCGCGAGGATGACCGCCGCATCTCCAAATCCTGCTTTCAGTGCGCTCCTATCCCCGACCTCGTGATCATATTGTTGATAGACCCATTTCTTACTGCATATGTTCTCTGATGAAAGCATTGTCAACAGGAGGGGGATCATGCCTTTTGGTTCTGGGAAGTTCTCACCCCTATTAGCTTTTTTTGGTTTTCTCTTTGGCCTATCCATAACTGGAACCTCTGCGAGAATATGTGTTGGGATGCAAGCAATCTGCTCCTTCCCATCCACCACAGTAAAAGTTCTGCCCCCAGTGATCTCGCCTATCACCGCATGTTGCAATGAGTATTTCTTGCATATGCTCGTGAAATCATTCAGGTGTTCTGGGCTTATTAAGAACAGCATCCTTTCCTGTGATTCGGAAAGCATGATCTCATATTGTGTCATCCCCTTCTCCCTAACGAACACACGCGAGATATCTACCCGTGCGCCCTTCTTTCCATTGTGCGCCATCTCTGAAGACGCGCATGTGAGTCCCCCTCCGCCCAGGTCCTTGAGGGCTTTTACGATGCCTGCTTCGAATGCCTCCAAGCACGCATCAATTATGAGTTTCTTTGTGAATGGATCAGGTATCTGGACGGCCGGTCTGTCATCCTCGCTCTTATCGTCCAAGTTCCTCGAGGCGAATGTCACCCCGTGGATTCCGTCCCTGCCTGTTGAACCGCCGACTAGAACCAGCAAATCCCCTATGTCCTTTGCGACGCCAGTCACTATCCTATCCCGTCTTACGAAACCGACGCATGCTGCGTTCACAAGGCAATTCCGCTCGAATGATTCGTCGAACTGGACCTCCCCTGCAACTGTTGGAACGCCTATGCAGTTCCCATAATCGCCTATGCCCTTTACAACATAACGGAGCAGCCATTGTGAATGAGGACTCTTCAATGAACCAAAATGGATGGAATCCAGAAAACACACTGGGAAGGCGCCAACAGAGATTATGTCGCGGACTATTCCGCCTATTCCAGTAGCCGCACCACCATATGGCTCTATGGCCGATGGATGGTTGTGCGTCTCTATCTTGAATGCAACAGCCCATCCACCACCTATGTCAATGACTCCTGACTCGAAACCAGGGCCGAGAACTACGTCCTTTCCTTTTGTAGGCAATAAGGAAAGGGAGGGCCTGCTTGTTTTGTAAGAGCAGTGCTCACTCCACATGACATCTATCATCCCCCACTCCACTTCATTTGGCTCACGACCAAGGATTGATTTGACTTTCTCCTGCTCATCCTCTGTTAGATTAACGTCAACCATGTTCACACCTTAAATGCCTCAAGGATCTGCTTTCCGCTCTCCCCTCCGAGTATTGCTTCGGAAGCCCTCTCTGGATGTGGCATCATTCCGAGAACGTTCCCCTTTTCATTGCAGAGTCCTGCAATCGAATATAAAGAACCGTTTGGGTTTGACTCCTCTGTCTCGACCCCGCCATAATCCACGTATTTGAATACTATCTGGTCATTCTCCTCTAATTTGGAATATTCTTTTTCTGAGATGAAATACCTGCCCTCATTGTGCGCTATTGGGATTCTCAGGACCGAACCCTTTGGAATGCTCTTTGAGAAAACGCTTTTGTTGCTCTGGACCCTTATTGTGACCCATTTGCATACAAATGCGAGGCCCTCGTTTCTAAGGAGAGCGCCTGGGAGCAATCCTGCTTCTATGAGAACCTGGAAACCGTTGCATATCCCGAGAACTGGCTTTCCTTCATCTGCCATTCTCCTGACACCATCGACGGCTGGGGAGAATGCTGCAATGATTCCTCCGCGCAGGTGGTCGCCATAACTGAATCCACCTGGGAGTATGACACCCGAGTATTTCGAATTATCGAACTGCTCGTGCCATACTAGTTCAACGGGAATGCCTATGACCTCCCCAAGCGCATGGACTGCATCAAGGTCGCAGTTTGACCCGGGAAAGCGAATGACTGCAATCATCATCACACCTTCTTTACACTTATTCTGTAGTTTTGGGCTACGGGATTTGCAAGCCTCAATTCGTTGCACATCCCATCAACGATTGAAATAGCGTCCTTCTCATCCTTGGCATCCAGTTTTATCCTCAGAAGTTTCCCGGTCCGAACCTCCTTAACTACGCCATATCCTTTCTTGCTCATGAGGTCCCTTACTATTGTCGCTCCCTCTGGGTCCTTTGCCGCAGGCTTCGACTCAATTACAACTTCAAGTACGTACTCCACCAAATCGCCTCCCATAAAAAGAGTACTGGTAAACATTTAACGCAAATGTTGATAAACTTTACTTATCAATTAAATAATAACTTGATATTTGGCTGGTTTGATGTGATTTTATGAAGATGCACTCTTTTGTTCTTGGGATTGTTCTTATTGTTGCTGTGTTGACTGCGGCTGCATTTGCGGATGTGCAGGTCTCGAGTTCGTCCGTATCTCCGACAACCCTTAGGCCAGGCCTGACTGGCTCAATATCATTTACCTTAAGCAACACGGGGACTTCAAGCATCTCTGGCGTAACGCTCTATCCATCGGGGAATGGGTTCGAGTTCCTGTCTGATAAAGTCAGCTTGGGGACAATAGGTGCATCGGGCTCTACACAAGCGAACATACCTTTCAAAGTTAAGCCAAATGCAGAATCGGGAATCTATAACATCATAATAAGCATATATTGGAGCGAGACAACGACATCTGGGGGGACAGGATACAAGACCATCCAGATTCCTGTCACCATAACAAAACAGACGATATTTGGAGTTTCATCGGAACCGGTCACAATAGGAATCGGTGATGATTTTGAGATAAACGCCAGCATAAACAACAAGGGTGGGAAAGCATCAAATCTCATCATGAGCATAAACTCACAATATTTCATACTTAAGGATAGTTCCCAATTGGTTCTCGGGGACATTGGGGCGGGGGAAACGATGGATATCAACGTTCCGCTCTCGAGCAATCTCTCGATGCCAGCTGGAAAATATTCCGTACCGATATTGCTCAATTACCAGGATGAGTTGGGAAACCTTCAACAGACTACGGCAACGCTCGGTACAATCCAAGCAGTAAAGGGATTCGTTGACTTTTCGATTACCCCAACAATCGATTCTGTTGCCTCGCCTGGAAGGAAAATAGAGATGTCGCTTAGTGTTAGGAACGACGGAACGATTGAGGCAAACTCCGTGAGGTGTACAATCTCCTCCTTATTATCAGATTTCCTCCCAATTGGCTCATCCCAACAGCTCCTCGGAGACATAAAGCAGGGCGAGTCAGTAGTCGTGTACTATGATGTAGGGATAAGTGCAACGGCAACGCCCGGGTATTATCCTGTCGCCATATCCCTGGATTACCTAAACAAACAGGGTGAGGTTCAGACAACAATAACGAAGAACATAGGTATCGAGGTCACTGGGGTTCCAAAGATGTCAATCATCACTTCAACAAGCCCATCTCCTGTGTTTCCCGGCGGGAAATACTCGCTAAATATACAAGTGTCCAATGTAGGCACCACGAACGTCAAGTCGCTCACGGTTCACATCGAAGGCGAATCATTCACCATACTTGAGAACTCCCCATCCAAATACATCGGAACCCTCAAGACTGACGATTATAGTGAAGTCAGCTATGACGTATTTGTCGGTTCCGAAACTGCACCTGGAAAATATCCGGTAAAGGTCACGATGGAATTCCTGGACACGTATAACACTGAGGGACAGTTTATCAAGGAAACGTACGTGCATGTCATATCGAAGGATGACGCCGCAGGTGCAGGGTCTGGCGGTATGGATATGTTCAGCACAATCACACTGCTTGTTTTGGTAGCTGTCATCGCTTATCTTGTCTATAGGAGATTCTTCAAAAAGAAGAAGAACAACCATTAGAGGACCTTCTTTCCATACCCCCGTTTTGCCAGGATTCCCTCCCCATCCCTGTAGACTTCTTTGCCCCTAAGGAACACGCTCTTTATCCTTCCCTTCAGCTTCCTTCCCTCAAATGGAGTCCATCTGCAATTTGTGAAGAGTTCCTCGCCTTTTATTATCGTTGTCTCGATTGGGTCAACTAGAACGAAGTCCGCATCAAGCCCTTGTTTTATCGCCCCTTTGCTCCTTATTCCGAAAGCCTTTGCTGGGTTGAGCGAGCACATCAACGGTATGCGAGTCAGTTTCATCCTGCCTCTCAAGGCCGCATCTATGAGAAGGGGCAGACATGTCTCGAGCCCAGGGATTCCAGATGGTGGGCTGTCGGACTCCTTCTCCTCTTTCGTGTGAGGAGCATGATCTGTCCCCACCATGTCAATTTGGTCTATCCTCCTCCATAAGGTTGCCCGGTCCTTTTGGGTCCTTAGAGGGGGGTTCATCTTTGCAAACGCCCCTAGCCTCTTATAATCCCTCGTATCCATGAATAGATGGTGTGGGGTGACCTCGCACGTGACGTTGCGACCGCTGGAACGCAGAAGGTCGAGCTCTAGTTCTGATGATATGTGGCATACGTGCAACCGCCGTTTGTACTTCTGTTGAAGGGCAAGTATCTTAGCAAGTGCGAATGCAGCGGCAAGTGGGGACCTAATCCTGCAATGGTCGGAATATTTATCAGAGAACCGGTCTATTACAGCCTGGTCCTCTGCATGAACGCATATCGGCTTCGATTTCTGAAATGACGAGAAATGCTTCGCTATTATCGAGTAATCTTTAATGGTCAATGGGCTGCAGGTATCTGTTGTGAAGAATTTTATCGAACCTGGCGAAGCCGCACCTATATCGGAGAAGTTGTCATCCGTTGCGCCCATCCGGATATGGAAATCACATACGGACTTCCTGTTGGCAAGCTTTTCCTTGTCCCTTAGAGATTTAAGAGTAATCGTCGGGGGGTTTGCATATTCGGGCATGTCCATAACAGTCGTGACCCCTCCAGCGAGCGCAGCACAGGAACCTGTGAAGAAATCCTCTTTGTAGGGGGAACCTGGGTCTCTGAAGTGCACGTGTGGGTCGACAATCCCTGGTAAAAGCAGCATGCCGCGAGCGTCTCGGGCATTGGGATCATCCACTCTGCCAATCCGTTTTATTTTCCCATTGAAAACAGAGATATCTGCTGTGCGAATGCCCTCTGGCCGAACTATCCGGCAGTTCCTCAATATCATTCAAACCCCATGTCTTTCAATCTCGAGAGAGTTGTGTTTACCTGTTTCGTGTTCTTCTGCGTCTTTTTATCGTAGATTATAATTGGCTCCTGGTTCATCTTTGCTATTGTGAGCGTGAGGAACCTCCTCCAGACCTTCAGCTTGGTCCCATACCAGCCGACTGCCTTCTCGCTCTTTGACAGGAGCTTGACAAGTGCTATGAGGAACTTTGAATCGATCTGAACGTCATCGGTTCCCTTTGTCTTCTCAAGTAGTATGAGTCTTGCCATGTGGAGCTCCTTATCGAGCCGAACTAGATGTCCGCCTGAGCCGTCATCATTGTCATCATCGGATTCCCTCCATGAGATAAACTTCTCCTCTTCTGATGGAAAGTTTATCAGTTCTTCGTTCAGGGCGCGGATGAGCGCCGGTAATGGTATGTCCTTGATATTCTGTTTTGTAATCCTGGGCACCTTTTTCCTGAGTTCCTTAGTATCGTCTGGTTTTGACAATGTATCACCTCATTTCTCCATTGGGGTTTCGCCCTTGCTCCTTCTCTTCCCACGCGTATGAACAAGCAGTTTGTCCCCCTTTCGGAGTTTCGATACGCTCTTGCTCCCCTTTGGCGTCATGACGCGGACACTGGCCGAATCCTGAAGTATCGCTCGCACTATCCCTGTTCCCAATTTGGCTTCTATAAGAACCATCGGCCTATGCTCTATCCTATTCCTCCCGACAAACGCCTTCCTTACCTTGCCTTTCCTATCCACGATGAGGACGCTGTCCCCTAGCTTGAGTTCTGCAAGGTATTTCGTTTCGTTGTTGGAAAGGAGGACGTATGATGATACCGCACCAGTGTTTATGCGGAACGGCCTGATGTGGGGATCCCCTTGGTTGACTTCGGCCTGAATGAAAACAAACGCATTTGCTGTGCATCCAACCAGCATGCCTTCTGTCTCATCCATCATCTCGCATGCATCTATGTAGCTCCTCGCTCCAATACCCACCCTCTTGACTGAATTGACGACTGCCTGATTGAAATCTATCTGGTCCTCCCCAGCTAAGTAGCGCAGGAGTTTCCTTACATCGCCTGTTTTTGTCGGGGACAACAACACACCCTGAATCATTTTCCCCGGAAAATCAATAAGCTCTTTTGCCTCGTCAACATTCTTTACCTTCGCTATGAGCTTCATCTTCTTAGATAGGGAAACCACTGTCTTCGGGGGAAGCATTTCCCAATTCCTACAGACGACGAATGCCCTTTCTGCACCAGCTTTCTGCGCTTCCTTTAGTTTTGAGATGTCCTTTGGGGTCCTTAGAACGACCTCTGTCCATTTTCCCCTCTCATCGCGGTGGTGTAGATTAAATGCTCTTGAAATGCTCTTGCTGTCAACCCACACTTCTTTCATCGTATCAAACTAATATAGAAGGGACTTTATAAAATATTTCATCTTGGGTTGGTTCCAACCAATCGAAGATAACTCGAAAATAATCACAAAACCAAACTAGTTCCCGTTCGTTTCTCGTTTTCCCGGTTCTTTAAGCTCCCATCAACTAGGCAACTGCTTCCACTCCAGCTTTCTCCCAGCTGCCGCTAGGCTTGGGGGCAGGCCATTATAGAGGGGGTGGAGCCTTATGAGAACTCTTTTAAATTACGCCACGGAATCAATTATGTATGGAAGCCACTACTGGAATTCTTCTGTTGATGACGGGACTTGTGTTCCTAATGTTTTTCGGCCTCATAATATTCGCATTAAAGAAGACCCTAAAACTAGCTTTTAGGATTATCATCAATTCCATACTTGGACTCGCGGCAATATTCTTTCTCTCTTTTATAGGGGTAAATGTGCCCATAATCCTCCCAGTAATTCTGGTTGTCGCGATATTCGGACTCGCCGGGTTGGGGATGATACTCATCTTCATGTTCTTCGGAATATTGTGAGCATGTAACCCTGCGTCCCTTTAACATGCGGAGTAACTTTTTAAATATTCCAATGCAAGAGCCAAACGAGGTGGGGGTATGGCTGAGATTACGCTTCGGGAGCATCTGCAGGAAGTCAGGAACGACGAACTTGCGAAACTCATCTATGAGATTGGGAGGATGAGCATGGATATACGTGTGGAGTTCCCGCACAGGATGATTGCAGAGAAGGGGGAGAAGAACAAGTACGGGGAACTTGCTGAGGAACTCGATGTCTGGTGCAACAAATACTATTGTGATGGATTCAAGAAGACGGGTTTGGTCAGGGCTGTTTATTCGGAAGAATTGAAAAACCCCGTGAGATTCGAGAATGACGCTCCGTTTGTTATTACTATCGACCCGTTGGATGGTTCGAGTAACGTGATAAGTAACAATGTGCTCGGGGCGATTATTGGCATTTACCGGAAAGACCTGCCAGCGAAGGGGAGGGAACTCGTCGCCTCAATGTACAAACTATACGGACCGATGACGACTCTTGTTTACACTGCTGGCAGGGGCGTTCATGAATTCGTGAAGCACCGGAAGGGCGTTATGAGGTATTGCTTGATACACGAGAACATGAAGCTCCCAGAGCCAGGCAAGGTTTATGGTATGGGGGGAAGCCCCACAAAATGGATTCCTGAGTTCAAGGAATTTGTAAAGGGCATGAGTGAAGAGAAAAAGATGAAATTGAGGTACTGCGGGACATTTGTTGGGGATATTGCCCAAGTGTTGCATTATGGCGGGTTCTTCGGTTATCCTGCACTGGTTGACAAACCCCAGGGAAAGTTGAGACTATTCTATGAGGGGATTCCCATGGGAAACATAATTGAGGCTGCCGGAGGGCTTTCAAGCAATGGAGAACTGTCGTTGCTTGACATAGGGTGCGATGATGCCGATGTGAGGTGTCCCATCTACATTGGGAATAGGGATTTGGTTCTAGAGCTCGAGGGAAAATTAAAGAAATAAGAAAGAATGGGGATTACTCCCCTAGAACGAGTTTTCTCACTTTCTCAGCTATCTTCAGAGGATGCTCGCTCTGCCAGATGTTCCTGCCGATGGCAAGCCCTGCTCCGCCTGCTTCCAGGACGTCCTTTGTCTTCTCAAGGAACTGCTCATCTGTAAGCTTGCTCCCTCCTGCTGAGACTACAGGCACCTTGCCCGCTGATTTCACGACCCACTTGAAGGACTCAACGTCTCCGGTGTAGTTCACTTTCACGGCATCTGCACCTAATTCAAGTGCTGTCCTTGAAGCATAGGCAACCATCTCCCGCGATTTCTCCTCCTTCACATATGTGCCCCTTGGATATGCCCACATTACGACTGGCATTCCGTACTCGCGCGCCTCCCTCTCTATCTCAGAGAACTCATGGAACATCGTTGCCTCCATTGGAGAGCCCACATAGATCGTGTAACCGACTGCATCCGCGCCAAGCGAGACTGCGTCCTTGACTGTTGCAACTGGCGATGAGTAGATCTCATCCTTTGGGTTGATGTTCGTTCTTCCATTTACCTTGAGTATGAGTGGGATTGAACCTGCGTAGTTCTCCCAGTACTTCAATGCAACTCCCTTCTGCACTATGAAACCCGTAAACTTGCATTTTGAGGCGATATCAAACACGTATTCTGGGTCTATGTTCTTCTCATTGAAGTCCTTAGGACCGTGCTCTATTCCCTGATCCATCGCCAGGAGCAGCATCCTGTTATTTCTCATCAGTCTCGAAAAACGAGTTTTCTTCCCATACATACAATTCACCTCGGATTAGATTTTGAATATCTTCTTTATCTCGGCTCTTGAGGGAACATTGTGCGCCCCTTTCCTCTGCACCTTTGCTGCTGCAACAGCATTCGCTAGCTTTATGGATTTCTCAAGACTCTTGTGTTCCTTGAGTCCCAATATGAACCCTGCACAGAATGAGTCTCCCGCACCAAGCGTATCAACCGCCTTAACCTTGAATGGTTTCACTTCAAAATCCTCAATTCCCCTAACAACGACTGGTTTGGAGCCTCCTTTGATTATGCACGTTATGTCTGGGTTTATTCCCTTGATTTTTGCGATTCCCTTCTCCAAGTTCTTCTCTTTGGCCATCATACACAACTCGGCCCTGTTCACAACTATGAACTCAGAATTCTGCAGTACAAATGCGAGTTTCTTGATGCCGTCCCTTGATTTTGACCTCCCTGGATCAAATAGTACGGAAACACCATTGTCTTTCGCATACCTTGAGGCCATCTCAAGAGAATCGAGACTTGTTCCACTCATGAGGAAAAAGCGGGCATCGGCGATGTATGTTGGGTCAACTTTCCCGAACGGCTCGTTCACCCCAAGCATCTCAACAACCTCTACGTTGGCCTTTGAGTTTATGAGGACTATTGCTTTGCCTGTCCTCCCATCCACGAATCTTAGCCTGGCTATATCAACCCCTTTCTTAAGGAGATATTGAACAAGCTGCCCACCCTCGGGGTCGCTTCCGATGTTGCCCATGTATCCTGCCTTTGCACCGAGCATAGCAGCGGCGCATGCAACGTTTGCAGCAGAACCACCAAGCGATGTCTCTATCTCTGAATATGTAAAAGAAGTCTTGTCTGGAATTGGGAAATCCTCGACGTAGCATCGGATGTCAAAGACTATGTGACCCATCGTAACTAAGTCCATAAAAAGGATTCGCCTTTAGGGTTAATAAAGTTTTATTTCTTGTAGGTTCTCGTAAGAACATTCGTTGGAGTCAAAGTATGCAATCAGAGATAGCACTGAAGACTTTTATCTGAGTGTCGATTATCATACGCATTATGGAACCAGAAGAGCCGAGTTTTCTTGATTCCAATGCCTCAGAGAATTTTTCATTCATGAATAAGTCTCCATTCAAACCAGATAACCCTTCGGTTACGACCTTTAGTAGGATAGTACCAGCAACTATTTGGCCATCATTAAGACCATGAACGATGGCGTTGTAGTCAGGGTTTTTTTTACCAAAATAGGAAAGTGAACGGGAAAGAAAATCTTTACCTTTGGCAGATAACTCTGGGAAATTGTCAAAAACAAACGAAAGAGCCTTGAGCCCCTCTCTAGGGATAACTGGCGATCCTTGTGTGATTCCTGCAAAAGTGCCTGACTTTGCTCCTGGGAAACCGCAATCACGCACATATTGGAGGGCGTCTGTTTGGGAAGTGGGAAGGCGCATGTTTACACCCCCCTCAGTTGATGGTCGATTTGTAGTTCTTACGGGCCTTGGGATTGAGAAGGATTGTTTATGTGGTTCTGCAGGACCAGAAACTCTATCGAATTTACGGATCGCTTGTCCTAGTTGAGTAGAACGCAGTAATGCGTGCGCGTTTCCCCGCGCTTGGTTTATTGTTCTCACGGCCATAGGGACCACTTTGTTTTTGGATTTTTCAATAATATAAAGCCGCCTGTGAGGCGCCCATAAATCCACTTAAAGCTTCTTCTGTATCAATATCCAACCTACTTTTGATCTCAGCCACAACAACTTCCTCGGTTACTATGTTTTTCCTTCGTTCCGTCTGAGCTGATACTACCTTATGGTATTCTTTTTCATATATGGCCATGACCGCATCCTTGTTTGCTGTTATTGACTTCCAACCATCGCGAAATCCCCTGTCAAGTTCTGCTTGATCAAACCAATTTTCATCGTATCTATGTTTGAACGTACGATCTTTTGGTCTACCGGTGGACAAATCCTCAAAATCGATCCTATCGACTTTTACTTTTCTGTTTTCAATACGCACTAGGAAGTTGTTGGGTCTCCAGTCGGGAATTGAGAATGCGTAGTGTGCGGCCATTTGTCTTCCCATTTCATATGAAATTCCGCTTACTATCTCGGGGGTCAGATTAACAACACCTTTTCCAGTTGGTATGTATCCGTTTGTCAGCACATCCTCAAAGGAAACCCCGGGAACTCGTTCGATAATCGCAAAGCCATCGTGGTTAGTAACCTTGTATGGGCTTTGGATTCCTGCTTTTTCCAATATGTTGATTGCGAAAGCATCCTCTGCGCAGTTCATCATTTTTACAATTACGCTGCTTCCGTCGCTCATTGTAGCTGCAAAAACAGGATTTTGACCTTCAAGAGGAACAAATTCGTTTTTGAAATCATATGGCTTTCCATTTATTTTCGAAAGTTCTGCGTGTATTTGGTTAAGCTTTGGAACTATTTCGGGAGGTATATTTCTCTCAACAATAAATGAAACAAATGACGAAAATGATTTGAATTCCTTGGGAAGATGGGAGGATAACTCTTGGGCAAGTTCGGGATACAAACGAAGTAGTTCTGGGCACTTTCCTTCTCTTTTTGAATATCTCACAATATCGGGTAATGCGGCTTCTATTTCGCTTTTTGGTATTGCTTGGGATTTCTTTGTTCTGAGCCTCCCCTGATAACCCAGCATATCCGATAGTATCGCCTCGCTTATTCCTACATCTTCTGGAGCGATTTTACTTATCTTTTTAACTCTCAATCCCCCCAGCTCTCTCTTTCCAAAATAGATGTTCATCGCAAGGGATGCTGCTAACTGTCCGCTTCTTTTCAATAGGAATTCTTTCTTCTTATCGCCATCAAGTTTTGAGTATTGGTCATGGAACTCGTAGATATCTGCGCCTGCCATCATTGTCAACCCTGCGGCTCTCACAACTGCTCCGCCCCTTCCCTTTGCCATGACCATCACAGCAAGCATTCCTGCCTCTCTCCAGTCATCTGTGTTCGTTGGATCGAAAACCTTGTCCTTGTACCAGTATTTCTTTACGAAGTGTTGCACCGCCCTGAAAGAGAACCAACCCATAGCGGGTATTCCGGTAGCAAGCCCTACTGCACCTGTTACCCCTCCTGTTTCCGGGGCGGCGAGCATGCAACCCATTGAGAAGAAACCGAGACCGCCGGCTATTGTGTCGCCAGTATCCATCCAGCTTTTTACAACGGTGCTTGAGCCAATCACACCTCCTTTTTCGAATGAGCTTTTGAAGCCGGATGTGGCGGATTGGCAGAATATTGCTCCGGGTGGGTAGTAGCCACTCTGTGACAGGCTCTTCAATGCATCTGGGAGGGTTTTCCCGATGCCCCGAGTTTCTGTAATCGGATCGATTACGCAGTATTCGTCCGAGTATTTCGGTTCTCCTGCCCCCCTCTCATCAGATGTGCTGTATTCTCTCTTTTTCCCTTTTGAGACATAAAGCTCCATTGGGATCGCTGAACCATCCAGATAGTTCACAAAAACTCCGGGTAATGAACCCATGATCTCCCCGGCATCCCTCAAGTCATCTATTACATTTGCCTTCTCTGGCTCCAGTTCGTCTCTAGAGAACCCCTCTCTTGGTTCAAAACCAGAAAGCACTTTTGTTGCGCCGAACGCCATCTGCTCGAACTCAGAACACCTCTTATCCTCTGCTCTTATTGCATCAAAATAATTAGTTGAAAGATTCGGTTTTGCCAATGTTTGTGTTTTCCAATGATTGGACTTTTTTGCAACAAACAGGACGGTGACATCCTCGGGGGCATTGTCGTACCATAAACGAACTTCACCCTTGGGATCTATCCCAGAATAAACATCACCAAGCATGTTTTTGTGATATCCCATTATTGTTCCGTCCTTTGGTTCTCCTTGCTTGGGTGGGTGATTAGGATTACTCTTGTGATATATGGGTTTGCCATCAATCTCAATTGCAGCATTGACTCTCTTTACCAAATCAGAATGTGCCTTGTTTATCTTTTTGGAAACATCGTTAGTTAATTCCTCGCGAATCTCATGGGTATGAGATCTTACTATTTTCAGCGCATCCTCGGCTCTGTCCTTCCCTATTGATAGCTCTGAGAGTACTGACTCTGAGCATTTTGAAGAAATTGATTTGTCCAACATAACAGTACTTGGCATAGTGATGATTACTCATTGTTCGTATAAAAAACCCTAACCTTTCCAATAGCCGTTCTTCTCAAGAACCGAGTGCTCTGTTTCTGAGCATCCGTCCTCCACAGAAGCCAGCCTCTTGAAATAGGAGGTATTCAGGTTCGGTTTTGGGATTATTTCTGTCTCCCATTTGTTGTTCTTCCGCGCCATGAAAAGGAGAGTAACGCCATCCGGAACAGCTAAATCGCTTGCTGAGACAAATACTTCCCCATCTGCATCAAGCCCAGAGTAAACGGTCTCAAAATCAAGGCTCGCGTGGCCTGAAGAACCGCTGTCCTTTATTATGACTTCCTTCCCCTCGAGCCCAAGCACATTCTCGATTCGCTTCAGGAGAATCTGTCTCGCACTCTCGACTTTTTTCCTTATCTCTTGCCTCGCCTTCTCTCGCTCGTAGTCAGTTGAGAGCAATGTACGTGGTGGGGTATATTCTATTCTCTTGCCACCTATGCCAAGCATAGCTATGATCTTTTCAGAATAAACGCTGAAACTCGAATGCATGGCAGTATTTAAAACAGCAACTTTTAAAACATCACGTTTCGACTTTCCTGAACATTCGGTATATTACCAGATCATCCTTTCTCGAACGCATGCTAAAGACTGTGAAACCCTCCTTCTTGTAGAAACTGACTGCGCGGATATTCTGTACTATGACCTTGAGTTCGATTTCGAACTTGCCCTTCTTCCGCGCAAAGTCGATAGACCTTCGGATGAGCGCTGTCCCAATCCCCTTCCCGCGGGTTTTTGAATCTGTGGCGATGCCTGAGATGAGAGCACTTGTCTTCCAAAGCCGTATGTCCACAAAACCAACAACTTTACCCTTAAGTTCAGCCACAAAGAAAAAATGGCTCCGGGACATTCTATCTGAGATCTTGTGTCTTGAGATTGCAGAGTGCGGGAAAGTTGCCTTCCCTATGCGCACGATGTCTTTGATGTCGTCTCTCCTAGCCCGTCGGACAGTTATCGCTCCGTCCTCTGTGTTGAGGCAGTAGTACCGAACCATGGGAATAGATCACATGTACGGATTAAAAGCGCTTGCTTTATAACGGGCAATCGTGCTGTGGTGATTAATTCGATTTACGAAGATGGAATCAGGCCAGTACGAGTCTTCTTTCGAAACGCTCTCGTCGACCCCCGAAAACCAGGCCCAGGGGCTGTTAGGGCGTTTACATCTTAGGATTTGTTCACCACATCAGGGCGATCGGATTGAGTGGTGGGCAGTATAAACTCACTGCATGTGCTCGTGTTTTCCACCCACCTGGACCCGAACCGGCCTCGAAACCCGAGACCAAACCTAACAGTAGACTGTAGACAAATTAAGCGCTTACACCGGTAACTGGTGGCAGCCGCTCGGGCGGCTGCTCAGCGCACAAGCGGTGATCTCGAGCCACACTGTGCAAGCGCCCCCGAGAAAAAGTCTACAGCCTATTTAACACGGCACAGAGTGGAAAAACATTTATATTCTGAGCGCCTATAGGGAATTGGTGGTCGGATGGCCGAGAAGATGATTGAAGCCCACGAAGATGTTGAGGAACTAGATGTTGGCCTCGTGGAACTTGAGGAGACTATTGGGTACCTCAAAGACATATGCGGTGGAGAGAGACCTGCAGATGAGATGCTTGCAAAGATTGAGCACTGCATGAGGAATGCACAGAATCATCTCGCGAAAGCCCATTCTCCGGGTTCGCGGGACAAGATTATGCGACAATACAATAGGTGCATTGAGAAAGCCATTGGCGAGCATGTTCCTAGCAGCGCGCTCAAGGACAGGCTTACTATTGTCGGGGGGGTCACTGCAACCTTTGCGATGCTTGGTTCTGCCCTCCCTGGACCGGGAACTGCCGCGGGAGCCGTTGTTGGAGCCATCGTTGGTGCGATTGCTGGAGCTGTTGTTGGCACAACGATAGATCACAAGATGCCTGTTGACAAGAGCCACCAGAATAAGATCAGGGACCTTCTTCACGAAGGGAAGCTGGATAAGATTATAGGGAGCAAAAAGACCGGCGGTGGAATTGGAAGGCTAGGAAGCTACTTGAAAAAAAAGAAACGCGATGATTGAATGAAAAGCATAGATTGCCCCCAGGAGAAAGTTATTGTAATAAGGATGGAGAG
>JBDRKD010000126.1:0-8938 GCA_043814255.1 Microcaldota archaeon | reverse complement strand
ACAAAGTTTTTTTCTAAAAAAAGCATCAGTGGTGAGTGCATAGCCCTATCGAGAAATCCAAGGACTGACGCGAAGGACGTGACCTCTTACCAAGTGGATCTTTTACAAGGCAGGAGAGTTGAGACCATAATTAATGGGATTGCCCTCAATGACGTAGAGCATGTCGTCTATGTGCACTGCGTGGGAAAGTTCGGAATCGATTTCCGCTTGGAAGAGATCGCACGCAACGGCCTTGAACCAAATGACTATGCGATAGACCCAGAGGTATACAAATCAAACGTTGTGACTTGTCTTAATGTAATGGGCCCGTTACTAAATAGAGTGATCTGCCAACGGGCAACGCTTACTGTTTGTATTCTCGACTCGCTTTGCGACAGAACTCGAACCAGGGCGGGAATGGCAGACGTACCTTTCTGGAGATCGTTTGCCTATGCGAAAAGAGAACTGAGAAACTATCTTAAAAAGATTGTGCGGGAGACCGCGCAAGTCCGAGCAGTTTCCACAAACGTAAGCACAATCAACACGACATCAGAAAGAGATTTAAGGCCTAACGCAGACTGGAGATTCTGGTTGCTACCACCGGAAGTGGTCAAAGCTTCTAGGGACGCCATACTTTTTGGAACTGGTGCCTGGTATGATGTGGACACGTATAAGGTAAGGCCAGGGTTTGACCTTAATAAGTACTATTTTAATCTACCGGATATGTGGGGGAGATGGGAACGTGAAATGGGACCCAGTTTTGAGAAGTACGCCTTAAAACCAAGAAAGTTATTGGGCAATCACTAGGGTTTTGCTGGGACCCAGCGCAGAACCCATTCTTACTTGTTTCCTCAGAAACACACGCTCGTTCGACAGTCTGATGCTAGTTACTTTCCCCTCTCGAGCAGGTTGAAGATACTCAGCTTCAGCTCCTTGTTTTTCTCAAACTCATCCCTAAGCTGCTCAACAACAGCGGTCTTTATCTTCTGATATGCGTCTGGCTGGAGCGGAGCGTTGCCTATGGCATTCCTCCTGTTCTTAACATTGAAGCAGAACATCGAATTCTTCACATTCTCGCAGTTGTGGGAGAAGTAGGTGTCTGTGCAGTCCCTGCTTGAATCAACCTCGAGACAGCGGCTGAGCTTTGCTGAGAGATAGCAGCGGATCAGGAAGCTTGATTTCCTCACCCCATCACAGCCGAAAACAGAATCTGATTCGTGTGTGTAGTAATTATAGGCAGAATTCTTAGTGTATATATTGAGGAAGTTTTTGTAGCAATTCGTTGAGCTGATGTTCACCTGACAGCCGGGCAGGTTTGCAAGCTCGCCATAATCTATCCCAAGGCGGAAGAACGCCAGCCCCTCTAACATCTCGCCTGCGTTTGAAAACGATAACCCATCTACTTGGGAAGGATGTGCTGTAAGAATGTTTCCAAGGTGCATGGCCTCCTCCTCATCCACAAGCCTGTTTTTTGGAAGAAGTGAGTAGAATGCATAATCTACTATCTGCAGCCCCTCTCCGCTCAGTGCTGATTTTCCAGGTGTACTGCTCCTTGTGAATTCAGCAAGCCATTTTCCGCACTCATCAAGCTTAACTGTATCAGTCCCAAGCACTACCCTTGTCGTGTTCGAGAATGCCCTTTCCATAGGGGCTATGGTTGTGGGGTCTTTAGGCTTTTTCTTGAACCATTGTCTTGCGTGTTCAATTATTCTTGGATCAGGAAGCGAGTTCCCGGCAATTTCCATGAGATCCGGAAGCCTCTTCTCCTTCCCAAGTTCTTCAGCCATCTCAGCCACGAGTTTTGCCTTAACTGCTGCGTACTTATCCCTTGATAATTTTAGATTTCCTATTGCCTGTGACATACTGCGCACATTAAAGCAGAACATGCAGTCCCTTGAGTTATAGATGTTGTGCGAGTAGTAGCAGCCTGAGCATTCCTCGGCAGTATAGACTTCAAAACAGCGCCTAAGGAAATCTGCATTAGCAAACCTAGCTGACTGGCTGCAGTTCCCATGGTTCATTGATCCGAAAACACTGTCTGCATATTCCATGCAATATCCATGCGCAACGTATTTGGAATATGTGATCTGGGCTGAGCAGTATACATAAAAGCACTCTATTATGTCAGTACTCTCCTCAATGAATTTGGAATTTCCAAGATGCATGTTCCCAGTGTATTCCACTCTTTCACGCACTGCCTCGATTATCGAGTCTATGTCTTTTATTTCATTTATCGAAAGTGGAGGAAATTGTTTTTCCAGATTAACCTCATCAAGAGAAACCTTCCTTGAGTCGGGGGGGTAATACGAAAACATTAGAGAAACGGGCTTTCTGGAAATGGATGACGTGGTGTTGTATGTCTGGCGTCTTCCTTTGGAGAGCCATTCATCGAACTCGGAGAGCTCTCCAACCTCTCTGCCGAATAGGATCCTGCATGTGGATTTCCATCTCTTATCTAGCTCTTTATGAAGAACTTCAGAAGGTTCCATGCAATACTATGAGCACTCTGTAGATTATTAAGATTTCGAAATCAAATGGATGGTCTTATGCTAGTTAATGACGACAGACCGACAAGGTTTAAATGGATTAGATGGCTAAAAAGACCACTCGGGAAATAAGATTTCTCTTCGACTATAGATATTGGGAAGAAACCCATACAGATGTTTACGGATGGAGGGAGCGATCTATCGCTTGGAGAAGTAAACTCCAGGGTTGAGTTTTTGCACTCTGTAAGACCAGATTGGTTGATGCTTCATGGAGACCCGACCCTGGTGCCAAGAGTCCTGAAGATTGATTGGAATTGAGGCAGGATTTCCGCGAAAACGTTCTCTCTTCCGAGCGTCTAACCAAGAACCAAGCGGACTGTCTGATATCATTCTCCGGAACTTATGCTAACCGCTGTCTTTGAAATTGAGGCCCCTGGCTGGTGCTCTAAGTTGTATTTAAAGTTTGGTGCACAATTGGATAGGGGTGGGCATTATGGGCAGTAGAAACAAAGTTCTGATGGGCACGCTGTTTGGTGCAGTTGCAGGTATTATTGATGTGATTCCAATGGTTATCCAGAGGCTTTCGTGGGATGCCAACATCTCCGCATTTGTCCTGTGGGTTGTTTCCGGTTTTATGATTTCGACCTCGAACTTGCAAATGAAAGGATGGCTGAAGGGACTGCTGATATCTGTTTTGGTGCTCATGCCAGCTGCGATACTTATAGGTGCGAAAGAACCCATAAGCCTTGTGCCAATAGGGATTATGACACTGATATTAGGTAGTAGTCTGGGTCATGCCATTGGGAGATTAGCTTAGTGCGATGATGTTGGCGATGATTCATGGAACTGGGCAAAACGCTTTACGTATCGGACAGGAGGGCATGGCGCTCGTGGCTTGCCAAAAATCACGATAAGGAGAGGGAAATCTGGCTCGTGTATCTGAAAAAACACACCGGCAAGCCGAGAATCCCGTACAATGACGCAGTGGAAGAAGCGTTGTGCTTCGGCTGGATTGACAGCACGGTAAAAAGAGTTGATGCCGAAAAATTCGCCCAGAGGTTCTCCCCCAGAAGGGCCAGGAGCGAACTTTCCCAGATGAACAAGGAACGCGTCAGAATGCTCATTGAGCAAAAGAAGATGACAGACACCGGACTGAAGGCAATCGCGCATGCATATGATAGTAACTCCGAACACGGGAACGTCAAGGTTTCCAAGGGGGTGATGAAAGCATTAAGGGAGAACCCTGAAGCGTGGGGATATTTCCAGAACTTCCCGGAAAGTTACAAGCGGATTCGCATCGCGTATATAGAAAGCCGCAGACGCCAGGGCAGGGAAGCGTTTCAAAAGAGCCTCAGGAATTTTGTCAGGATGACTGCAAAGAATAAACGATTTGGATTCTTTAGAGGGTGAGCTTGTAAAGAGCAGACTAGCTCAATCCGGGGAGGAGTCCGTAGTTTAATATTGTAGCTTTCTCATTGATTATTTGTGGTTTCATGGAAGAGCTGACAAAGGAAGAGGAAGAAGTGATTGTAAACAAGGGAACTGAGAGGCCTTTCACAGGAGAATACTGGAATCATTTCAAGCCCGGACAGTACACGTGCAAACGATGCGGCGCACAGCTCTACATGTCAGAAAACAAGTTCGAATCGGACTGCGGATGGCCCAGTTTTGATGATGAGGTTGAGGGTGCTGTAAAGAGAGTCCCGGATGCTGATGGCATGAGAACAGAGATAATGTGCACAAAATGCGGTGCCCATCTTGGCCATGTTTTCACAGGAGAGGGGTTCACGAAAAAGAACACAAGGCATTGCGTGAATTCAGTATCACTTAAGTTTAACCCCAAAGAATAGCCGAAAACGATGAATTCCTCGGCCCTCATTTTTAACATGCTGTTTTTTCGGTCTAGCACAGTACAATGATAAAGACTGTTTGAGTGGGGTTTTATATATGTAAAACTCCATAATATATTGGTGGTTCTATGGCTATGAAGATGCAAAAAGCCCCTAAGGCAGGTTATGCTGACTTCGTTAATAATACCGTGGAATACGGAGCGAAACTCAACACGTGCATAACTCCGGAGGAGAAAGCAGATGCCGTGCGCGGGTTTCTGGAGAAAGGAGGGTTGCGCACCGAGAAAACGCCTGTTTCCGAGAGAAAGTATTCCTCTACGATATATTTCCAAAAGGACGCGCAGTTCCAAGTGGGTACCAAGAACGTCTCGCAGGGAGGAGGACAGCAGACTGTGCCTACGACCGTGACCATCAAAGCAGGGTTGTACTGGTTCAATTACGACACGGAGAACGGAGCTACGCTTTACAGCATGAACAACAAGGAGGACATCGCGCGCATATCCCTTGGAGGCGTTGCCGGCTCTTCACAAAAGATGGGTCCTACGGAAGCGCATGCAACAGGCGTGTTCTTCGATGCGATAATGAATACCTCCCAGCTGTACGGGAAAAACAAGAATTTCGCCACTCTGGTGGAGAAAACGGTGGATGTGCTCTACGGAGAAGGCCATACGTTCTCGGCATATTCCGGCCCGCATATGGCCAACATGCAGAGCACGGTTGGCTTGACTGCAGTGAAACGAACGATTAGAGGGGTCCTCAAGAATCTGGAGACCAAGACCCTTAACAACTGGAACCAGAGGGTCTATCACATGATGAACCCGAAATCAACCTCGCTTCCTGGGAGTATATTCATTCCGAAGAACTCGACCATGTTCAACAACATAAGGGACGAGCTCCTGATGTCCAACGACACGATGGACAACCTGTACGTCGGATTCGACGTCAAGGGAGACAGTATGGTAATGAACGTCTTCAGCTATGCTGACCTGGACCCGGATAAGAAGTACAACCCAGTTCTCATGTATCAGGTTCAGGGTGGGGTGACTGGGAACACTGTCAACTTCATGAACGCTTTTTCCTCTGATGGAAAGATTGTGCCTGAGTTCAGGAAGGATTTCGACAACAGCGGCCTGAAAGGTGAGGCCGAGATTGAGAGCTATCTGACTGCCCTTTTCAAGATGAGGGGGTTGGGCTCAGGAAACATATACCTTTTCGGCTCGAACATCACGCTGGACGAGACATTTCTCCTGAGGTCCCTTGAGAATGAATACGGGAACGCCAAGCCGTAGCCCGTGGTGAAGAAGAGCGTGATAATAGGTTCCGGGATTAGGGGGAGTTATAATCTCGAAAATCAGCTGAATGTAGAAGACCGCGTTCCTAGAAGTCGGAAATTCTATAGATGTCGATGTCAAGCTTGTTTTTTGAATCAAGCTGTTTGTTTATCCAGTCTAGGAGAAGCTTCTTGGCCTGGAGGAATTTTTCCCTTCCAACTTCAACATTACCAATAGCGTATCTTCTGTTTTTAACATTGAAGCATAATATCGAATCGTGGATGTTCTCACAGTTGTGGCAGAAGTAGCATCCTGTACACTTGTTGCAAGAGTCAAGGCCAAATGAACGCGATATGTTAGTGGAAAAATTACAGTTGACACAGAAAGTATTGTGTCTACCCTCCCTATCCCCGAATGAGTATTCACAGCTCCTTGGTGAGAAGCAGAAGGCGCAGGATTTGGAGAGGAGATATAGAGCACCCCTGTAGCAGTCCACTGAGTCAACATTCAATGGTGAGTCGATGTTGTTTTTTAACGTGCCCGAATACCAGAAAGGAGAGAAGAAAGCTAATTTATTTAGAAGAGATGAAGCATTTGAAATGGAGAGTGATTCGACCTCCTGCTGGGGAAGCTCCATCTTATCACCGATAAAATCCGCCTCCTGCTGAGTGATAAGCCTATTGCGTGGGTATTTGAGAAACCATGCGTAGTCTGGGATTATAAGTGGCTTTCCTGAGGCGCAGGATTTTCCATCTTCGAGATGGATTGCTGAGTTTTTTGAAAGCCATTCAGAATATCGGTCAATTGGCGAGAGGGGTTTTTCAAGAACTATGTTTGTTGTTTCCGAGAATGCTTTTTCTATTTTGCTTTTATCGGTTTTTTCCTCAGGGAAAGGTCGTGCCTGTCTGATTGTTTCCTTGAGAATGGAGTAATCTGGCTCCTGTTTTTCAACTAGCTCGAAAATTGAGGGAAGCCTCTTATCCTCCATAAGTTTCTCTCTGAATTCCCCAACTAGCTTTTTCTTCAATTCAAGGTATTTCTCTTTTTGAAGTTGGAGATTGCCTATCATGTTTCTCTTGTTTTTTACATTGAAGCAGAAGATGCAGTCTGAGCAACCTGTGAGGCCATGTGAAAAATAAGAACTGGATGTGAAATATGCTTTTGAGACGCAGAGGCAGCGGGAGACATCCCAGGATGCGCTACATTTTACCGCGAATTGTACTGGGCCGAAACCATAGCACCCGAAAATGTTTTCACTATACCCGCCTCTTGAGGAGTAAGCGATATGCTTGGAGAATGCAACTCGTTCGGAATGAGAAACATAGAAGCACTCTGTTATTGTGCTACTCTGGTCCACGAATTTTGAGTTTCCAAGAATTATGTTTCCAGCATATATTATCCTTTCAGAAATAGCTTGCAGAACAGAGTCTATGTCCTTTATCTCGTTTATGGACAGTTTTGGATACTCCTTATCCAAATCTACCTCATCAAACGAAATCCAGCGTGCATTTTTTGAGTAGTTTGAGCTAGTAAAAACAACGTCCTTTCCTGAGGCTTCAGATTTCTGCACCATGCGAGGACCGTTGTTCTCATAAAGCCACTCGGAGTATTCTGAAAGCTCACCTACTTCCGCACCTAGGAGAATTCTACATGTGGATTTCCAGTGGGTATTAAGGTGCGGGTATGCGGTTGAGGCCATGTGTCAATATTTGTGATTCTATTTTATAAGTTTCATTCAAGCATAATGAAGTGTGGGTCTATGGGCACAAAAAACAAAAACGATGTAAACAAAGCCCTTTTTGCCCAATATCTACTCTTGGGATATAATATAACTGAGGCGGCTGTCTCCCTGTTCTTTGGTTCGGTTGCTGGGAGTATTGCACTAATCAGTTTTGGTTTGGATAGTGCAATAGAATCTGCATCTACTTTAATAGTTACTTGGAGATTGAAAAAAACAGGGACATGCTCCCAGGAAAAAGAAGCGGTGTATGAAAAAAGAGCATTCAGGTGGGTTGGGTATTCCTTCATGCTTCTTGCTGTTTACGTTGTATTTGAATCGGGAAAGAAGCTTGTTCTTAATGAGGCGCCAGAAGCATCGGTTCCGGGAATAGCCATTGCACTCGCATCTATACTGTTCATGCCGCGCTTGGCAAAGTACAGGCATGACTTGGGGCATAGGATAAACTGCAACTCCCTTATCGCGGACTCTAAGCAGACAATGCTTTGTGTGTATATGTCAATAGCCCTCCTTGCAGGAATCGGATTTAATATGCTGTTGGGTTGGTGGTGGGCAGACCCACTTGTGGGGTTTGTTATTGCTGCTCTTGCAGTAAATGAAGGGAAAAGGGCACTGGAGGGAAAGACGTGCTGTTGATTGTTACTCAACTTCAATCTTCTTTGCCTTCTTTTTCTCCTCTTCCTTTGGGATTTTCACTGTCAGGACTCCATCCTTGTAATATGCTTTCACGTCCTCGCTTTTTGTATATGGCGGCAATGGAAGGCTTCGGTAATAACCGGAATAGGAACGCTCCATAAAATAGGAGTCCTTCTTCTTTTCCTCATGTTCGCTCTTCTTCTCGACCTTAACCACAAGTGCGTTTTCTGTCACTTCAACTTGCATGTCGCTCTTGTTTACTCCGGGCATATCGAACTTAGCTACGATTTCATCGTCTGTTTCGTACATATCTGCATTTGCCCTGAAAAGATTGCCTGGTTTTCCCTCTGCGGAAAGTCTGCCTTTACTGCCGGGGGGTAGGGGTGTGTGTAGCTGGGGCATCGCGAAAAACCCAAGGCCCGGAAAAAAATCATCGAAAACACTGTCCATCTCGCCGTACATTCTCTTCATTCAAATCACCCCAAAATGTTAATATGATATTAACTGTTAATAAGATATTAACTTATAATATAAATAGCTTTCGGTTGGATCATTAGGTATTGGGATAAAACTTATTTGGTGCTATAAAACCTACGCCTTTAAATAGGGGAATGGGTATAAGATGTACAGACAGACGGACAGATGAGTACTGTACCCGTAGGAGGTATTCTGTACTTGTTCTAAAACGTTATAAAACAAAATAGGTGAAGTAGAATGTCGTATGATGGAAACAGAGGCCGTGGAAGTTTTGGCGGCCCAAGAGAGATGCACGATACAACGTGCTCAGACTGCGGACAGGAGTGCCAGGTTCCTTTCAAGCCAACAGAGGGAAAACCTGTGTACTGCAGGGACTGCTATCAGAAGCATAAGAAATATTAATCGTTAAATGATAGTTAGATTATTGTTTCTTTGTTTTACTTTTTTCCTTTTTCTTATCAACTGGATTGTAGACGGATTAAAAGCGCTTACACCAGTAAC
>JBDRKD010000125.1:0-32857 GCA_043814255.1 Microcaldota archaeon | reverse complement strand
ATGGCAGGCACTCCCTTCTGGAGGATTCTTACAGAACAGAACATTAGAACTACTGTTATCAGGTGGCCAGTAACATTTCCTCCAGAGAAACTGAATGGCAGGATGTTGTCAGGTCTTGGAGTTGTAGATATTAAGGGCCTTCTCGGGAAATATTCGTTTTACTGTGAGGATGAGGAGGGAGTAGACGGAGCCGGCAACACCATACTTGTGGAGATTGAGAATGGGTGTATAGAAACCTACGTCTCTGGGCCATTGGTTGCAAAGGGAAAGGGACTTTCAGATGTGAAAGCTCCGATGAGGATTACTATCAAAGAAGAGAATGTCAAGATAACTGTCGCTGGGGGGCACTACTCGTTTAAGGAGGGTGCGTGGAGCGAGGTTATGAGGGCCCGGTTCAAGATAGGGTTTTTGAGGAATGTAAGTGGCATATTTCGGGTATATGTGGTGTCGACAAAACCGAGATTTAGGATGTATATGACCTCAGTGCAGATAGACCCTGAAGATCCTGTGCTGGATGTCACATATCCGAGGGAATACTCGAAAGAACTCGCTAAACATATTGGATTGTTCTACACTTTGGGCATGCCTGAGGAGACCAAGGCGTTAACGGAAGGGAGGATAGATGATTACGTATTCCTCGAGCAGATCAGACATGTGGAAGAAGAACGCAAAAGGATGTTCTTCTATGAACTGAACAGGTTTAGAAACGGTGTCTACGCATTCGTGTTTGATTCTGGAGACAGGCTTCAGCATATATTCTGGAGTAACAAGGTTTTGGATGGGGGAGAAGGCCTTGAGATAGCCCCTGAGATTGAGAAGTATTACGTTGAAAAGGATCTGATGGTTGGCGAGGTACTCGAAAAGATAGATGAAGACACAAAACTCATAGTCTTGTCGGACCATGGGTTCAGTAGTTTTGAGAGAAAAGTCAATATGAACAATTGGCTTTGTGAAGAGGGATACATCAAGAGAAAGACTGGGGGTGGGTCGTTATTGCGGTTCGTTGATTGGGAGGGAACGAAGGCATATGCTCTCGGTTTCACTAGCATATATCTTAATCTGAAAGGGAGAGAGGGTAAGGGCGTTGTAGAGCGGGGAGATAAGGATGGACTGATTGACGAACTGATTGCAAGGATGGGGGAGTTCATGGACCCGGAGAACGGGAAACCTGTTTTTACGAATATATACAAAGGTGATGATGTATATTGTGGGGAATACGCTCATCTTGCGCCAGATATTGTCCTTGGTTTCTCTGAAGGTTTCAGGATGGCTTGGAGAAGCGGGATAGGTGAGCTGGATAGGAAGACGGTTTCGGACAACGTCAAAAAATGGAAGGGGGACCACCTTATCGATAGGACGCATGTGCCTGGCGTTGTATTTACAAACTTCGATATAAAGAGAAACAAACCTGAGATTATGGATGTGGCCCCAACTGTCTTGGAGCTCCTTGGTTTGGATATTCCGGAGAATATGGATGGTAAAGCCATTTGTTAAAATGAGTTCCTCGTGTTTCCCTAATGCTTGAAATGGCGTACGCCACTGAATACCAATGCCATCCCGTGCTCGTCTGCCGCGTTTATCAACTCAATATCGCGTATTGAGCCTCCGGGCTCTAACATTGCGCTAACCCCCTGCTCTGCGTACCTGTCAAGCGTATCCCTGAATGGGAGGAATGCATCTGAAGACACGACTGAATCACCCAGATTGAAATCGGCTTCCTTTGATTTTGAGATCGAAACCTTGCATGAATCAACCCTGCTCATCTGGCCGGCGCCGACACCTAGGATTTGGAGATCCTTCGCTATTATGAGGGCGTTGGATTTCGTATGTTTTACAAATTTCGTAGCAAATTCGAGGTCATTCAGTTCCCTTTCTGAAGGCTTCTTCTTGGATACGACCTTTAGATTATCCCGTTCGAATACCACTGAATCCCTTTCCTGGATGAGCATCCCTCCAAGGAGCCAGTGATGGTTCATATTGCCCCCATTTCCAGCAATGCATGAGATATCTATTATTCTCCTCCTCTTCTTTTTCCTGAGTCTGGCAAGTGCGTCCTCATCGTACCCCGGTGCGATAATTATTTCAACAAACTTATCCCCTATTGCTTCAGCCGCATCGAGATCTACCTTGGTATTGAATGCGATAACGCCCCCAAACGCAGATAGTGGGTCTGTCTGAAGTGCCCGTTCATACGCTTCTTTTGCTGTATTGCCAACAGCTCCGCCACATGGGTTTGTGTGCTTCAATATCGTGCAGATGATCTCGGATTTGAATTCTGAGATTATGGCAAATGCTGCGTCTGTATCGACATAGTTGTTATATGACATTGTCTCGTCAGAATAGACCACTGCGTCGAATATGCTCTTGGAACCAAAAAGAGAGTATGAAGTTGCTGATTGGTGTGGGTTCTCCCCATATCTTAATGGGACTGCCTTCTTGAAACGCATTTCTAAAAGCTCCCTGGAATCGCCCCTGTTTGAAAAGTGTGAACCGATAATCCAATCATATTCGGCTGTTCTTGCAAATGCCTTTTCCATGAGCGCCCTGCGCGTCTCTTTGGAAACGTCCCCGTGCTTCAGCTCCTCTATTACTTTGGGGTAATCTTTTGGGTCTACGATAACAACTACGCTCTCGAAGTTCTTTGCAGCTGACCTTATGAGTGTCGGGCCGCCGATATCGATGTTCTCTATGACCTCATCCTGCGAAATCCCATTCTTTGAGATTATTGCCTCAAATGGATAGAGGTTTACGGCAACAATATCTATTGGCTTGATGTCGTTCTTTTTAGCCTCAGCTCCCTGGTCCTGCCTTCTGTAGAGTATGCCCCCATGGATTTTTGGGTGAATGGTCTTCACCCTCCCGCCAAATAGCTCTGGAGAACCAGTAAACTCTGAAACATCCGTTACAGGAATGCCTGCTCCTTTGAGCTCTCCCGCTGTGCCCCCTGTGGAGAGTATCTCGACTCCTAGGCTATGGAGTTCCCTGCAAAAGTCGACAATCCCTGCTTTGTCATAAACACTTACAAGGGCTCTGCTGACCACAAAAACTCCCCTCCCTATTTGGACACGATAAATATAAAAAGAATTGGTAGATGAGATATATGGAGGGGTGTGGATGGCAGATATTTTTCCATTTTTGAATAATGTGTTCTTTGGTAATACTGTGCTCCAGTATGCGGAGTCTCTGTTAATCATACTTGCGTCCGTAGTTGTTGCGAAGGTTATGTACTATCTGATTAAGAAGTATGTGTACAGTCTCACTGCGAAAACTAAGAGTGATTTGGACGACGTGCTTGTGGATATTATTGAAGAACCGGCAGTTTTCATCATAGTCATACTTGGCATATGGTATTCTAGGACTCCCCTGACTCTTACTCCTGAACTCAACGGCTTTTTCAATGGATTGATTGGAACACTCATAACGCTCGACATCGCGTGGCTTCTGATAAGAGTTTCAGATGTTCTCATACAACGCTACCTTGTTCCGCTGACTGAGAAGAGTAAATCGAAACTTGACGACCAGCTTCTCCCCATACTGAAGAACGGGATAAGGTCGATAATAGTGATACTCGCCCTGTTGAGCATATTCTCGAACTTTGGCTATGATATCACCGCCATAATCGGTGGCCTCGGTATTGCTGGCATCGCAATTGCAATGGCTGCAAAGGACTCGCTGGGAAACCTGCTTGGGGGTGCCACGATATTCACCGATAGGCCATTTGAGGTTGGGGATGAAGTCAAGATAGGGGGTGTTGTTGGGAATGTCGAGGAAGTGGGTATGCGTTCGACAAGGGTACGGACATTCGAGGGAACGCTTGTAATTGTCCCGAACGCAGATGTGGCGGGCTCTGCAATAGAGAACTACACAAAAGCGAAGACAAGGAGAGTACGCTTCAACGTTGGGGTGGAGTATGACACAAGCCCAAAGAAGATTGAGGAGGCTAAGAGGATAATTAAGGATATAATGAAGAAGACTGAAGGGTTGGATAACAAGAATGTGAGCGTTTATTTCACTGAATTCGGGGATTCTGCGCTGAACCTCATGGTTACATACCATGTCAAGGACACCTCGCGCCGCTTTGAGCTTATGGATGTTGTGAACACCGCGATAAACAAGGAGTTCGCAAAAGCGAAGATTGGTTTTGCATATCCAACGCAGACTGTGTATGTGAAGAAGTGATTAGAGTAAAGTTCCTGGGAAGAAATTAAGCCTGTACTCCTTTGTTATGGGCAGGGCATCGTAGTCGATGATTGATTCCGGGAACGTCTCCCTGAGTTCTGAGAGCATCGACTTGAGGTGGGTTGCACTCTTGACTTCCGTAACGATGTCTGCATCCCATCTGCCGACGCACTTTATGTAAAGGTAGATATAAGGGTTTGCCTTGCAGAACTCCTCCAGTGCCTTCTCTTTCCGGGGAGTCATGCCTCTGAGCCTCACAAGTATCTCATATCTTGAAAGATTTGACATCTGTCCCTCGCTCATCCCACGGTAACCCTGGATGACCTTTCTCTTCTCCAATCGCTTTATCCTCCTGCCCACTGTCGCAGTATCTATTTTCAATTTCTTGGAGATATCCTGGGCGGGAATACGGGCATTTTCAGCCAGGAGGCCAAGTATCCGCTTGTCTGTCCTGTCCGTTCTTACGAATTCAAAGTCGCTTTTCCAGGTCCATAGGAGAACGGGGGATTCTGATTCCTTGAGGAGATAGGGTCTGCTGTACCAGCTTCCCGAGACACTGAATGATATGTGGTAGTCCCGCACCACCCCGGGGTGCTTCTCCAATGCCGTATCAAACAGCGCATAGAAATGGCCGATGTTGCGGGCTAACAGGGCGGCGCACATGTCCCATCTGCCGACGCATTCAGAAAGCCAGAGAAGATTCTTGTGCCTGTTGAGATACTTGATGAATGCGTCTTTCTTCTTTCTTGGGATGTCCCTCAGCTGAATCCATACGTCATAGTTGTAATAGCCAAGGCGTGAGTAGTCTATGAATGTGTGGAACCCCCAGATTATCCCTCTTTTTACGAGATTATCAAACCGGTACTTGATAGTCTGCCTTGAAAGCCCAACCTTCTTCGCGATCTGTGCGAGGGGTGCCCTCCCATTCAGGTCCAGCTCGTGGAGTATCCGCTTGTCCTTCTTATCCAGCGCGTATGGTTGCAATTTTCGCTTATTTTTTGTCATTATATTATTACATTTACTGAAATTAATATATAAATATGTCTATTTTGTAAAAAAATTCAGTAAGACGTTTTAAATTGCGGAAATGAGTAATATACTGTGGGGGGAGCAGAGCATGAACGACACTGGAGAAGAGAACATAAAACTGGACGGCTGTTTCAGGCGCACGTGTGAGATTGTTCTGCGCGAGGATGTCGGCGGACTCCATGAGTTCGAAGGATTCCTGAGAAGGTATACTGTTCCACTGCAGAGGACTATATCCGACATAAGTGGAAAGGACATCCACTATTCAAAAGAGTACACTAAAAATGCGAGATTCCTGTCTCTGGATGAGATTGGAAAGATGAACGTTGAGCCACTCAACCCCAATGACATAAAGGACATCGATGGGTTGCTCAACGCCGCTGCTGAGAGATTCTACTATGCCGGAAACAAGATTACGGGGAACTCGCGGGGCGTGATTGAGAGCGATGGCTGCGTTGATGTGGTGAATGTCCTGCAGTCGCATCAGATTTACAATTGCGAAAATGTCGCCTATTGCCAGATGCTCATCACTGGCAAATTCATGTTCGGCTGCTCGTGGAGCGAGGAGAACAACTTCTGTATTAACTTGATTGAGACATACCGGGCTTCAAGATGCTTTGAATCCTCATATATAGCCAATTCGAGGGACATGTATTTCTCATATAATTGCAAGGATTGTAATGATATGATGTTCTGCTTCAACCTTCGCTCTAAGAAGGCATGCATAGGGAATAACCCACTCCCGAAAGACAGGTACATTGAACTGAAGGAGAAGTTGCTTGGAGAGATCGCTGAGATGATGAGGAAGAAGAAACGTGTCCCGCCGTTGATGGCACTCTCTACGGAGGCGTGGTGACATGGAACGTATTGAGGAAGCATTCAGAAAAACAACAAAGCTGCTGTTGGGGAAGGCGTTGCATCAGATGACTCATTTTGGGGAGTGGCTTGGCAGAAAAATCCCTGCTAGTGAGATGTGCGAGGCGCCGCTAAGCGGAAGGAATGTTTGCGTCCCCTACCCAATACTTGACTTCGTCCCAAGAGAGAAAGTAGCCGGCCTCGATTCGCTCGATGAGCTTTCTGCTAGGCGGATTGAAATCAGTAATGGTGACAGCCTGAAGGACATAGCCAAAAAGGTAGAGGGCATTGAGGCATATGTAACGGAATTCGTAGAGGGAGAGAACCTAGGCGTTTGGGATTCAACAGTATACATGAACCTGACCCATGCATACAAGATTGTTGATTGCTTCAACTCGAAATACGTTGCGTACAACTTCTGGATAAGCCGCAACGAATACACGTTCGGGTGCTACAGGACGTTTGACTGCAAGTTCTGTATAAAGTGCTACAATTCAAAGAACATAACTAGAGGCTTTGAGGTTGATGCGTGCCACAACTGCAGCGACGTGATGTTCTGCCATAATTGCGAGAACGTCCGGGACTCTATGTTCTGTTTCAACACTAAGAACAAGAGGTACGCGATAGCGAACACAGAAGTCGGAAGAGAGGAGTTCATGCGGTTCAGGGGGATGTTGAGGAACCACATACTAAGATGCCTTGAGGAGAAGGGACAGTTCGAACCAGACATCTTCACAATTGGCTGCAGGGGTTAGTCCCTGAGCTTCCAGCTTGTCCCTTCCTTCCTATCCTCTAGGATTATGCCTACCTCTTGAAGCTCACCACGTATCAAATCCGCTTTTGCATAATCCTTACCCTTTCTTGCTTTTTCTCGCTCTTGGATCAGTGCATCCAGAACTTGCTCTGCGTTTCCACCCGGGTTAATGCCCGCTTTCTTAGCGACTGAGATTATGTCCTCCAGCTTGTCCCGTGGTCCTTTCTTCTCTTCTTTCTTGAAAATGAGGCCAACTGCCCCTGCGAGTTCGGCATATGTGGCTATTGCTTTTCTGAGCGCGTCCTTGTTTACCTTTCCCTTGTTTATGTATGAGTTTATTGCTGTGGAGATTGAGTGGATCTCTGCCATGGCAAATGGGGTATTGAAATCATCATCCATTGCGGTGAGGAACCTTTCCTTTGCCTTCTGAATGCGGTCGAGCATCTCCTTATCTGTCAATGGGTCGAACTCCCCTTCAACCGCCTCTTCCGCGAGCTCAACAGTATGCTGAAGATGCCCAAAGCTTGCTTTGGCTTGCTTGAGCGCGTCCTCATCAAAATTTATCGGTCCCCTGTAATGTCCGTTTAGTATGAAGAGGCGGACAGCTCCGGCCCCATATTTCTCAAGAATCCCCTTAATGGTCCTAATGTTGCCAAGGGATTTGCTCATCTTCTCTCCGGAGATGTTGATGAATCCATTGTGCATCCAGTATCGGGACATCTCGCTTCCAGTGAATGCCTCGCTCTGCGCTATCTCATTCTCGTGGTGTGGGAAAATCAAGTCCCTGCCCCCACCATGGATGTCGAGCCTCTTGAGGTATTTCATGCTCATTACAGAGCATTCTATGTGCCAACCAGGCCTGCCCCTGCCCCATGGGCTGTTCCATGAGGGCTCTCCTGGCTTTGCGAATTTCCAGAGGGCAAAATCAAGTGGGTTTCTCTTGCCCTCATCAACGCACACCCGCGAACCAGATTCGAGCTGCTCAATGTCCTGTTTGGAGAGTTTTCCGTAATCGGTAAACTTGGACACTTCGAAATATATCCCTGACGTCGTTTGGTAGGCAAATCCTTTTTCCATCAGCCCCTTGACAAGACCCACCATCTCAAGTATGTTATCTGTTGCCTTTGGGTATACGTCTGCCTCCTTTATTCCAAGTGCCCCCATGTCCCCCATGTACTCTTCTGTGTACTTCTTTGCAACCTCTTCAGAAGAAACTCCCTCGTCATTGGCTTTCTTTATTATCTTATCATCAACATCTGTGATGTTATGGATGTATTTCACCTTGAACCCCTTGTATTCTAAGTATCTCCTTATGATATCAAATACAAGCTCGCTTCGTGCATGTCCAAGGTGGGCGTAATCGTAGACTGTGGGGCCGCATATATATATCCCCAGCTCGTTGTCTGGTGTCGTGAGTTCCTCTTTCTCCGCGTTCATAGTATTGTAGATCTTCATTCGCCCAACTCCAAATACACTATTCCCCTCTTCGCTTCTGCTTTTATGTAATAGCTCCCTTCCCTCAGGATGCCGATGTCGCCCCTGACTTCATAGGAAGTCGCCTTCACGATATCGGTAGCTCCTGAAGAGGTTACGAGCGTAAATACTATCTCCCTCCCATCCACCTTTATCTTCTCTACGTTTTTCGGAACGACTATCTCCTGCACAAGCATCGCATCTCCCTGAGGCCCCACCATATCGACCGCATTAGCGATCCTCTCGGCAGCTGCATCCGCCTTCTCTATTGCCAATCTCTCCCAGAAGTCGCTTGAATAGGTGTAGAAGCCTGTGAGTAGCGGTATTAGTATGAGGAATACGAAACCGACGACGCCCATGACCTCTATCCCAACCTGTGCTCTCATGAGTAGGGTTCTGTTTGGATATGTATTAAAGATTGTGGTATGCTCTTGTATCAAAAAGAAAAAAATAAAAATGCAACGCCCGGCGTTATGAAATCAAGCTTCCCTTAAGTAACTCCAGGTGTTGAGCCTATCGCTGTCCTCAACCCACCTGTCGCCTATATCTGTCCTGTAGTACATGTTCGGAATGAGGATGTTGCTTATTCTCCTGTAGGCTTGTTGTTGGGCTTGCCTCATTGTCTGGCCAGTGCCGACAACTATTAGGGCAACTCCTGACTCACCCGTTATCACCCACTGGTCATTCACCATCTTTACGTCTTCTATGTGGATTCCATCCAATTCCGGTTTCTTGAAAGTTATGGTGGCACCCTTCGAATAGGACTCCATTGTCTCGGGGTCTTTGTATGGGAAAGGCGGAACAACGACTCTGACGCCAACCTGGAATCCCTTCTTAGTCTTGAGTTTGAACGTGCTTCCGGAGGCGAGCTCGTAAAGAACCTCGCTTATTGGGGTTAGGATTCCATCCTTCTGTATGCTTATTGTTGGGTAACCGAAGCGGCACGTGAACTCCAGGGGGTAGATGCCGTTGTTGTTGACTATGAAGTTTACGTCTACATAACCCACATATCCCTCCTCTTTCAATTTGGGTTCCATTTTCTTTATTGTTGAAGTGAATATCTTGTTCGGACCGCTCCAGAACATGCTCGTGCCCATCTCCCCTGTAGCTGGCCCGATGTTCCCTGGGAAAAGCTTCTTGTGCTCGAAGTTTACGTTTAACGGATAAATGAACTCGCTCCCGTTAAAGAAGGCGCCTATTGCCACCTCTACCCCGGTTACTTTTCTCTGGAGCTGGAAGACCTTTATGTGCTCAGACCAAGTCTTTTTGTATGCTTCGAGAATCCGGATAACGTCATCGCCGTTTTCCTCTGCGCCCACGAAAAGAAGTCTTTTTATGTTCTGGGCCTCCCCACTGGGCTTTATCACGTATTTGTTTGGGTTCCCCCGCACGTAATCTATTGCCTCATCGAAAGAAGTGAACTCCTTGTGCGGGAGTATTGGGATGCCCGCGCCCTTCAGTTCTTCCTGCCCGAAGGCCCTGTCGTCCTCAAGCTTGTCTGTGTAGGGGGACCCGCCTATGACCTTCTTCCCCTCGTCCCGTACTTTCTTTGCCTTAATCCCCTGCCCTAGAACATCATCAAAAACAATGACATCCGCCCATGCTATGTCCTGTTCCCAGTTCTCTGTTTTTGGGACAAACCCGTCCGATATGTCCTTCGCCTCAGGGTTCTCTATGAAGTATTTCGCCTCGTGCCCCTCTCTTGTAACCTGCCATGCGATGTCGCTAATCAGGGCATCTATCGAGACAAACAAAAAATTCTTTTTCTCCACTCCCACCACCACTTTAAATATGGGATGGAGGTGTTTTAATTCTTGTTCCCCATTAGTTCCCTGGTGTGTGGATGAGCGAGACATTCGATGTGCTGAACAAGAGATGGAAGAACGCTTGCAGGGTTGTTTTCAGGGAAGATGTTGGAGAGCTTGAGGATTATCTGGTTTGGCTTGAGGGGCTTAACAGGGCCAGCATGCACAAGAAGTCAAGCATCAGCGGAAAAGACATCACCTATGCGATAAAAGAGTACTCGCCTGAATCGAAATGGATAAGCCTTGATGAGGTCGATTTCGATAAGAAGTACGAGCCACTGAACATAAACGAGATAAAGGATATCGATTCCCTTTTGGAAGCTGTATCGGAGAGGGTATATTACACTGGCAATCTGATATTGGGCAACTCGCACAACATCGAGAGAAGCTCGAATGTAAGTGACAGCACATACATACACAACACGACAATGATAGGCGATTCCAGATATCTCGCAAACTGTTCGTTCGGAAGGTTGAACGAGGATGTGTTCGGGACTTATGGGCCTGGCGAGTCATCATTCTGTATAAGATGCACGCAGACTTACAGAATGAAGCGCTGTTTTGAGCTTTGGATGTGTCAGAACTGTTCTGATTGTTATTATTGCTTTGGGCTCAGTGGGTGCTCAGAGTGCATCTTCTGTTTTAATGTGAAAAGCAAGAGACGGTGTATTGGGAACCTGGAACTCGAACCAAGCAAGTACAAAAAAATAAAGGAGAAACTGCTTTTTGAAATGGTTCAGGAGCTTAAGGGAAAAAAGAGACTGCCCTCGCTGCTGGACATAGTTGCAAAATGCAGGAATGAACAGCCTACCCAAAAGCAAGTGGGAGAGGAAGAAAGCGAGAAGCTTGACGAAGGAGTAGTGGAGAGGGAGTTCCCCAAAACTACTGGGTTGGTGCTCGGGAAGAAACTTGAGATCATGCAACAATATTCTGAATGGCTTGAGAGGCATACGGACAGGATTCGAGAGGGAAATTCGGTGATTAGTGGAAAAAGCCTTCCAGTGTTGCCGAGCATGGTGGCTGTTGTGGATCTCCCGAAGGATAGGCTGGTCACCACTGAGGAAGCCCAGGACATTGGAAGGGGGACATCGTTTTCATTGCCTGAAGCAGAGGACCTGACGCTTGCTAACGCGCACGAGATGATTGGGAAGCTTGCTTACTTCAATGTCGAGTTTCGGGAAGGCAAAAACACGAACCTCATAAAATGCTCCACTTCAATAGATTCTTCAAATTCTTATAGAACATCCGGATTAGTTTATGCTAAATATTGTGGTTATACTTTCTGGCCCAGGAGCAGCGAACATGCTTTCGGATGCCACGCTGTGTTTGATTCGAGCTTCTGCATAAATTGCTATTACTCAGTGAAGCTCACAAGATGTTTTGAGATGGATTCGTGCAGGAACTGCTCGGATTGCTATTTCTGCCATAACTGCGAGAATCTCGATGAATGCATGTTCTGCTTTAATGTTAAATCTAAGAGGTATGCCGTTGGGAATGTTGAAGTGGGAAGGGAAGAGTATTTGAGACTGAAGAAAATGGTGCTTGGGAGAATTGGAAAGGAGCTTGAGGGAAAGAAGGATGTTCCATGTGATATCTATAATTTAGAGGGAAAAAAATGACTGTTGAACTGCAGCCTGAATTTGACAAAACAGCAAAAATACTTTTTGGGGAGGAGATAGGCAAGCTCTCTGATTTTGAGGAGTATCTGAAAGAGGTTATGATGCCCTATATGGTGCAGAAATCTGTTATCTCAGGCAAGGATGTTATGATATCAACTCCCTATTACTCCAAAGATGCAAAATTCATTTCGCAGGATGAAATGGGATCGCTAAAATCAGAGCCACTGGATATAAACGAAATAAAGGATATCGATTCCCTTTTCCAAGCAATTGGAGAAAGAACGCTCTACTGCGGCAATAAGGTATTCGGAAAGAACTATGAAGTAGAGGATGTTGATAACTGTGTAGACTGCTTCAAAGTATCTGATTCCCAGAATGTTTATGAAGTGAAGTATGGAGCATATACTTCCAGTACAAGAGAATCAGAATATGTTTTCGGAGTAATGGGTTTCCCAAAATCTAAATTCTCCATGAGGACCATGTGGGGACTTGGAGCGAATAGGTGTTTTGAAACATACTATGGAAACGACCTGAGTGATACATACTATGTATTCAACTGCGTTGGGTGCCAGAACTGCATGTTCTCCTCCGATCTCAGGGGAAAGAGAAACATGATTGGGAATCTTGAATTAGCAGCTGATAGGTATTCTAAACTTAAGAAAAAACTTCTTTCTGAGATCGCCTGTGAACTGAAGAAGAAAAAAAGAATATTCTCGATAGCAGATATAACGCTCCATGGAAGGGATAAAAGCAATATCCCTGAAGAGAAGAAATCATATGACAATCCTGTTCCCCGGAAGGTTGAGAAGGCATTCGGTGCAACAACAAACCTTCTTTTTGGAAAGAAACATTTAAACATAAGGGATTATGGACCATGGCTTCTTAGGTATGCAATGAAAATAAAAAAAATAAAAGGAGCCCTTGGAACACCCACATACAAGTTTGCGGACTTGCCAATAGTGAATGAAATCCCTGCTGACAGGATTGTGACTCTTGAGGAGGGGATGAAGTTGGCTCTGGAACACATAAACATAAGTGAGGATGAGGAGCCTGGACTAAAGGAGATTCTTGAGAGGGTATCAAAAACGATGTATTTCAGCTTTGAGTTTGATGATGGACATAATGAGAACTGTGTTGATACTCCTGCAAGATTCACAGGCACCAACATATACGAGGTATTAGATACAACGAGGTCGAAGAACAGCGCGTACTCAACAGCAGTTGTGGAATCTGAGCACATTTTCGGAGGTTATCTTAGGCTGCTGAAGTGCCGGTTCTGCATAAACTGCTACGACTCAACTAACTTGAAAGGGTGCTTTGAGGTGGACAGCTCCTACTCCTCAAGGGACTCGTATTTCTGCCATAACTGCGAGAACGTTCATGACGCAATGTTCTGCTTCAATGTGAAGAACAAGGAATATGCAATAGGGAATGAGGAGGTTGGGAGAGAGGAGTACCTAAGAGTGAGGAAGATACTCCTTGATTACATAAACAAGGAGCTTGAGGAGAAGAAATCCCTGGAGATGGGGATATTCAGGATTCCAAAAAAGCGCTAACGCTAATCCTTTAGAAAAATAAAAATTCGAAGCAAACCACGTTGTGTATGGGAACATGTCGTTATAAACCGGATGTGAGAATTAAAGACTATTAGTAATGGCGGGCTCGTGAATCGCGTGAGCTTTTCACTTACACCCCCATCCTATCAACGGGATCTGCTATCCCGGTCTATGAATCGCCTCGTTTTGAGAGTGACTTCGTCCTTAGATGCTTTCAGGTCTTATCCACTGGCGCGTGGCTGCCCGGCGGTGCACTATACAACCGGTACACTAGAGGCGCCGAATCCCGGTTCCTCTCGTACTCTGGGATCCTTCCTCTCAGGCGATCAACACTCCTAGCAGATACTACCGTACTGTCTCGCGACGTACTGAACCCAGCTCATGTAGGTCTTTAATGGATGAACAACCCAACCATTGGCAGCTTCTGCACCACCAGGATGACCTAAGCCGACAGCGATGTACCAAACCGCGGGGTCGATATATACCTCAGCTCTCCCGAAAGAGGGCTGAAAGGGTATTTGAGTATTCTTCACTCATGATATCGTAGTATCGAGGTTTTCCAACCTCAGCTAGTTAATGTTCACGGAGAATCTATGTTGGTGTACACTCTACTGAGTGCTCTAGCACCAAATTTTCATAGAACTCAATGGAAACGAGCCTGTGGAACAACCTCGATCACGTTCAACGAGAGTTCTGAATATCTCTCGCCCGCGACGAGCCTGTTACCCCCGGGGTAGCTTGTCTGACAGCTTGGGCCCTCATCAAAGGGGCTCCAAGGTTCGATAAGCCCGACTTTCGTCTCTGAATACTACGCTTTTAAGAATTCAGTCAGTCCTGCATTTGTCTTTAACCCTTAACGATGGATTTCTGACCCATCTAAGCAGAACATTGGGCACCCTTGTTTCCTTATCGAGGGCGTACCGCCCCAGCCAAACTATCCACCTGCTGCTGTCCCAAAAAGGTAAGGAATATCACAACTTATGATTGGTGTTACACTTTCGCCTATCCAACGCCCGGAAGCGTTGACGTAACAGCTCCCAATTACGCTCCGCATAAGACGCAATATCCCAACAACAAGATATAGTAAAGCTCCACGGGGTCTTCGTTTCCCACTAGGAGTCCTCCGCATGTTCACGGAGTAGTGAGTTCACCAGGTCCAGGGTGGGGACAGTGGAAGAGTCGTTATGCCCTTCATGCAAGCCACCAATTAAGCGGCGAGGTATTACGCTACCTTAAGAGGGTCAGAGTTACCCCCGCTCTTTGCTGGCGCTTGGCTCGGTTGGAACCGAGTTTAACGTACCAGTAGTGAGCAGGCATCGCCCACTATACTAAACCTTTCGATTTTGCAGTGAGCTGTGTTTTTGGTAAACAGTCGCTCCTCCCTTGTCACTGCGACCTGCGATACCGTTAAGTAACGCAGGCATGGTTTGTTCCAAAGTTAAACCACTAATTTGCCGAGTTCCCTCACCCAGGTTCCCCTGCCACGCCTTGGCTTTTTCTGCCTGCACACCTGTACTGGTTCTAGGTACGATCACATGGAATCGGACCGGCCTTCTTTTCATGGGCTCCGGGACTCAACCGAACTCCCTTGCGGGAGCCATTCACTGTTTGGACTAATTCTCCTCATAACGAGTCTCCATAGTCCTATCCAGCTTAGACAATGTTGCCATTGCTCGGCCTATCCCCAAGCGTCGAAAACCGGACTTGCGTTGCCGCGTCTATCCATGAGGCACAGGAATATTAACCTGTTTCCCATTTGTGCGCAAGTAATTAGCTGCGCACTTAGGATCGGCTTACTCTTGGCTGACGAGCGTTGCCAAGAAACCCGTGTGCTTTCGGCGTCCAGGATTCTCACCTGGATATGATGTTACTAACACCAGGATATTCATTTCTGCCCGGTCCATTGGACCTCACGGCCCAACTTCTACCCTGGCAGAACGCCCCCCTACCAGATAAGCAGCGCTGCTGCTCCTCCGAGGTCTCGGTGCCTGACTTAGCCCCCTACATCTTCGGAGCCCGCATTCTAGACTGGTCCGCTATTACGCGTTGCTTAGAGGATGGCTGCTTCTGAGCCTACCTTCCAGCTGTTTTAGAATAGAGACTCCTTATGGCTCCGCACTTAGTCAGGTCTTGGGGACCTTAACCACGGTCTCGATCGTTCCCGTCCCGGAATACTAGCTTACCCAATATTCCCGACTCCCGCCTTCTACGATGGTAGCAGATTCGGAGTTTGACAAAGTAGCAGGGCCTTTCGACCCCGTTCTACCTAATCAGTGCTCTACCCCACTACCGATCTCCAGCGAGGTCATCCTAAGGATGCTTCGAGGGGGACCCGCTATTGCCGAGTTCGACTGGACTTTCACCCCTATACGCAAGTCACCTAAGCAGAATATACTAGCACTAGTTGCGGGCCTCCACCAGCGTGAGAGCCGGCTTCGCCCTGCTCACGTATAGATCACATCGGCTTCGGGTCTCTAGAGAGTGATTAATCGCACTTTCGTACGACGCGCCTCCCTTACGGTGCGCGCTTTTGCTTTCGCTCCGGCTTTCGCCTCACCACTCCCAGGAACTCCCTGGCTCTTGTTTCGAGAAGAACGATACAACTTTGGTTTTCGCTCCTTCGCTCAAAGAATTTCTCCTCCTTGCTTCAGGAGCGCGTCATTCCTTTCAAGCAGTATCATACTGTAACCGCCCAGTTTCAGGCTCTTTTCAACCCCCTTCCGGGGTACTTTTCAACTTTCGCTCACGCTACTATGCGCTATCGGTCTCAGGGTATATTTAGAGTTGGATGTTGATTCACCCATGTTCACACCCAATACTTGATGGGCACTACTCTTCTGTGCCTGCCTCCTATTCCCTACTCTTACGGGGCTATCACCCTCTATGGCACGGCTTTCCAGCCGACTTCAAATCGGTAATAGGTATAGCGTGGCACCCCACATCTCCCCAAAAGTTACCTAATGGGGATTCAGTTTGCTCTGTGCGGCTTTCAGTCGCCCTTACTAACCGCATACCTATTGGTCTCTTTTCCTGCGGGTACTAAGATGTTTCAATTTCCCGCGTGACGTGTGCGTAAAACGCAACTGAGGCAACCCTGGGTTCGAAGGCTGCATGCGCCTACCCCAGGAATATCGCAGCTTGCCACGGCCTCATCTACCTGAGCCCAGTCATCCACTGAGCGGCGTAACATCTCACATCCGTGAATTTACGAACATGTTCCCTTCATACACGTGGTTTGCCAAAGGCAAACGGCTTTTACAAGAAAAGCCAAAACTTGAATCCCAATGACATTGGGATCTGCGACCCATAAAATTTATGAGTATGAGTGGACTCGGCGAGAGTCTCCAACCAAGGGGGTCCCCAGTTGAGGGTCCAAGACCCCAGTGGTATTTGAACTCGCGGCCTCCTCCTCGCAAAGGAGGCGCTCTACCACTGAGCTACGAGCCCATTATATATGCTTCGACGAACCTTTAAGAGAGCAAACGTTTGTGATGCTTCCTGCACTTCTAAATAAGGCATTCTTCTATATCCCAATAGGAATATAAAGGAGGTGATCTATCCGCAGGTTCCCCTACGGATACCTTGTTACGACTTAACCCCCCTCATAAAATCCTAGTTCGAAAATACCAAAAAATACCTCCTCACTAAAATTTTACTTGGGTGATTTGACGGGCGGTGTGTGCAAGGAGCGGGGACGTATTCACCGCGGGTTGCTGACCCGCGATTACTAGGGATTCCAGCTTCATGGGGGCGAGTTTCAGCCCCCAATTCGAACTAAGGCTGAGTTTGAGAGATTAGCTCCTCCTTTCGGAGTTGCAACCCGTTGTCTCAGTCATTGTAGGCCGCGTGTAGCCCAAGAGATTCAGGCCTTAAGCAAGGCATACCACGTTTTGTGCGCGATGTTTGTCCGTGGTAGGTCCTCTATACTGACCTACCGTCGCCCCCTCCTTCCTCCTACTTAACGTAGGCAGTCCCTACAGAGTGCTCTTCTCCCGGAGGAAAAGATTGCAACTGTAGACGAGGGTCTCGCTCGTTTCCAGATCAAACGAGTGCCTCAAGTTTTCCCCTGAGCTCGGGATGAGAAATGAAGGGAAGAATAAAAGTAATGAATTCCCTTGGTTTTAGGATATATAATCTTCCGCTTCTGCCAATTGTCTTGTAATTAAGCCTTTCTATGAGCATCTGATCAACTTGGTCTGCTCTTGCAAAATAGATCTTACCCTCATCAACTCCTCCTTTTCCATCGAAACATCCAGCGAGAAAAGATGCTGTGAGGTCGTTCTTCTTCCGAAAAACGTCCAGCTCCTTCTTTTCTGTTTCCTGGAAATATTTCCTATAGGCGGAATGAAATAGGTATACCCTGCTCTTCTCGACCTTGAAATTAGTTGTGGGGATCTTCAGTCTCTCAATACTCTTCTCAACGAATATCTCAAGAATCGGTCCCTTGCCAACTATTCCAAGGCCTGTTGAGCTTTTCCTGCTTTTCCACAGACCTATCAGATATGCCAAAGACTTATCGAGTTTTATTTTCATATTCTCACCCGAGACCGCACTCGTTCAATTTACCGGACTTAACCGGACAGTTCGCACCACGAGCTGACGATGGCCATGCAGCACCTCTCGGCTCGTCAGGCAAGATCTTTAGTCTGACCTTCATTCTGCCGTCGCTCTTGGTAATGTTCCCGGCGTTGTATCCAATTGAACCGCAGCCTCCACCCCTTGTGGTGCTCCCCCGCCAATTCCTTTAAGTTTCAGCCTTGCGGCCGTACTCCCCAGGTGGCAGACTTAACACCTACGCTACGGCACTGCAACAGCTCGAGGCTGTTGCAACACCACAGTCTGCATCATTTACTGCTAGGGCTACTCGGGTATCTAATCCGATTCGTTCTCCTAGCCTTCGTCCCTCACTGTCAGAGGCGTTTTGGTCAAGCGCCTTCGCCACTGGTAGTCCTAATGAGATTACAGTATTTTACCACTACCCCATTAGTACTCTTGACCTCCCCCGCTCTCGAGTCTCGCCAGTATTTCCTGCACGCCTCAAGGTTGAGCCCTGAGATTTCACAGGAAACTTAACGGACCAGCTACGGGCTCTTTAGACCCAATATTCGTGGGCACCACTTGGGCTGCCAGTGTTACCGCGGCGGCTGGCACTGGTCTTACCCAGCCCTTATTCTACAAGCATTTTAAGCTTGCAAAAAGCTACACACGTGGTGTAGCACTCAGAGTCCCCCTGTCACGCTTTCGCGCATTGCAGAGGTTTCGCGCCTGCTGCGTCCCGTAGGACTAGGGCCCTTGTCTCAGTGCCCTTCTCGGGGCTCCAACTCTCATTGCCCCTACCGATTATTGGCTTGGTGGGCCGTTACCCCACCAACAACCTGATCGGGCGCAGTCTCATCCTCAGGTAGAATCAGCTGCAATTCACTGACCCGTTTCAATCAAGAAGCATTCCAGCATACTTGGTTTATTGGATATTGACCTCAATTTCTCGAGATTATTTCCATCCTAAGGGCAGATTGACTACGTGTTACTGAGCCGTTCGCCGTCCCCAGAAGCTCTGGGGGCTAGACTTGCATGGCTTAGCCGAACTCTGATAGCAGTACCCTCCAGCAGGATCAACTGGAGTTCTGCACACGAATTAAGAAGTACCACTTATATCTAAGCGGTGGCGCACGCACAAGCGTTCGCTACTTACTCGGTCGTCGAAGCATGAGTCTAATCCAAAAAAGCTTGGATTACCATTCAATCGTGTGTTGTAACTTGAGTGAGGTTCATCGCACGAAAAACCGCGCTCCGTCGACTTAAAGAAAACAGCCACACGGTGTCAAGGAGTATAGGAGTCAAAGTTTAAATATCTTTGCAAATGAACCTGAACGCACGCGCGTTCGAAGGAGCCCTCCCAAACCCCCATGCAAAAATCCTCCAGAAATATCATAGGATTAGACAACTATACTCTGGATTGGAACAACAGTAAGATTATTGCAAAATCATAGATCCGCGAGCGCTCTTGTTGCCGCATCAATAACATTCCTATCCTTTGCTTTTTTTGCAATCAACTCAAGCTTTTCCCTGTCCCCAAGTCTTTTTAATGCGTTTACTGCCTCGATGCTTGTTGCAACGACCTCTCCCTTGAGAGCGATGGCCATTAGCGATGACGTTAGAATTGTTCTCTTCAACGGAGAAAGTAAAACGTTCACCTTCTCGCCGATTTTCGAGAGCGCGTGTTTTCCCAGCTCAGGGACTGCTGTTCTCGCCACCTCAAGAATCCGGTTGTTGCACCCGAGTTTCGCAAGTTGGTCAACCGCCTCCTTCGCAACTTCCACAGGAACGTTCCTGTCTTTCGCAGTGGCGCATAGCTCATTCTTGCTTTTCCTGTCTCCTTTCTCTCCAAGAGCAACAACGCCTCCAACAGTCGTTCCGCTCCTGTCTTTCTCTTTAACAGTTAACAGTTTTTTGAAAAAGTCCCCAACTCCAGTTCCACCTCCAGTCACTGGTCGCTTTCCTTTTGGATATTGTACATGTATGGGCATGTTTGCACCTTCGGTTCTACGCGAAACTAGGTCTCAATCTATTTCCTCTACTCACGACACCCCTCCTATGCCCTTCTCCAGCTAGCTTTGAATTCTTCATTGTGTCCATTGCAAATCTCGTCATGCTTCTGATTGAATTTGTTGTTTTACTTTGCTCGCGTGTTAGGTCATCACATGGGTTTACGCCACCCACATGGGATAGACTGTAAATAGCTGAATGCTGGTCCGGGTGGTTTGGATCCCTTGCAATCTGAGTTAATCTTGTAACTGCCGCCTGCCTTACATAACTAGGAAGGTATTGATCATCTGCGATGTTAGCTAACCTCCTTGTTTCGCCTATTGCAGCAAGAACATCAACTGCATTCTTTAGCACTTTCTTATGCAAGCCGGGTATGTGCCTTGCCTGTGTGATTAGTGAGTGCATCATTTCATCAACTTCATTCCCGCTTCCCCCTCTCCCGAGCTCCTTCAAATCTGAGAAAATCTTTTCGGATAGTTTTGGACGTACATCCGGATCAACAATTGCTTTTAGCATAAGACCAAGAGCCATGTCTTTTAGGAGCTTGTTTCCGAATGAGCTTGTCTCTGGGTTTGGGTCTCTCGGAGATGTTTTGGGATAGTCTAATTTTACTTCACTAACTTTCGTAGATTTTCCATCTCTATCTTCCCATACTGAAACACCCAATGGCCGCACTGTTATTCTTCCCGCACCAGTGACTTCTGGGTGATTAACGTTCAGGTGGCTCGCTATAGCTATATCCTTAAGTTCCAGTATGTGGTTTGGTCTTGGTCCTGTTTCTTTCATATCTCTGGTTATCTCTGCTATTCTTGTGTAAGTTCTCTGCATGTTGGGACAGTCCCTTCGTATATAGCCCCAAAAAAATCTATCAGAAGGAATTTCACTAAGAGGAGTAACTCTATTGTAAAGCCTGTTTCTGTCTACACTTCCGTCAACAACAAACTCCTTTGCCTTAATACTTTCACGCAAGATATCACCCCATAATTAGGAATGACATATGCATTTTAGGATATTTAAACCTTCGCATTTTGTCAGCAGTAGACTCCGTGGTTTCCAACTTTCGAGATATCTCTTTTCGAGACTGCCTCGCGAACGTAGATATTTGGGGCGTTCCCCTGCACATCCCTTATCCGAGCAGTATCTTCCCTGTCCCTTATCACAGTAACAGTTCTAATCCCGACCTGAAGTATTGTTTCTGGATTCTTTGCTATGCTCAAAAGTAGATCCATTGCCTTGTCGTATGCTTCTCCTTTCTTCTCCTCAAAAGCAATCTTCTCCAATTCATCAACGTCTTTCATAAGAGCTCCTTCCTTTTTCACTCTTGTCTCAATACCCCCGATTCTTTGCAATTGTTTTTGCATTCTATTGCCAGTGGTGGTGAGTATCACTGAAGCTACATTCGCTACAGGGAAAACTGTTTTATCTGTAGTTATAGTAGTTCCTTTTCCTGCTTCTGCATTCGCATGTCTAACTTTTCTAAGCATTAATCTCACCAATAGAAGTAGATGATTATATGATTGTGGGAGTATTTAAATGTTTATTTTTATGCTTGAATGTATGTTTATGTACAAAAAATAGAATAAACTCGAGGGGCGAATAGAGAATATTACCATTATACAAATGGATAGCCATAAGTTAAGTATTCGTTTTTTGATGTGTTGAGAGAGATAGAGAACGGAGAATAGTGCACATAAATGTTCTTTAGAATTAGACAATTATACTCTGGATTGGAACAACAGTAAGATTATTGCAAATTATTCTCCAATATGCCTTTTGCGGTTAAGTAGACTGGGTCTTGCTTATCCAGGGTTCTCACAATCCCTTCCAGCTTACTCCTTAGCCCAAGTCTCTTCACTGCATGGACTGCCTCCACACGGGTTATTTCGGGGGAGTTTGTCTTGACTGCGATTCCGCACAATGCCCTCTCAGCCTTCTTCTTCTCCAATTCTCCAACAGCGACTTTCCCAACAGCAGCTGAGGCTTTCAAAGCTATGCCGAGAAGCCTTGGGGTACTGAGCATGCCAGTGGTTGCAAGTTGGCGCGTTGCCTCCTGCGCAACCTCTCGTGGGGTCCTCATGTCCAGTGCGGTGTGGAACAACTCCTGATTGGCTCCGGCCCTCCGCAACGCCAGAACGTCCCCGACTGTCAGCGTGCTCCTGTCTTTCCTCAAGCTGGTTGACGGCTTGAATGAACTCTGAAGCTGTCTCCCGAAGAAATCAAGGGCGCGAGAACATGCTCCAGGAATTCCCCCTCCTTTCTTTGGCTTCTTGTCCGGGAATTGGGCGTATATTCTCATTCCTTTCCACCTTTCAGTCCAGCGAGTGCTCTGGATGCAAGTTTTTTTACTGTAATTATATCGTGTTCTTCAAGCCTGGTGAGTGCCTCAGTTGCCTTCAGTTCTTTTAGGGCATTTATTGCAGCCTCAACAACTTGGAGTACTTTTGACTCTCCGGCAACTGATGCGAGTTCATCGATTGCGCTGTTTCCCTTCAGTATTCTGATGTTTTGGGATATCTCCCCGCTGTCCGTTTCAGAGGTGAATGATTTGAGTCTTGATGCTGCTTGGGCAACTGTATTTGTCCTTCCTGAGGTGGGCCAGCCGATATCGAACAGGTCATCATCATCCGGTGAAACTTGCACTGTTGAATCAGGACCTAGAGTCGGAGGAGCGTTGGTTTCCACAGTATCTGGGATTACATGAACCTTGGGGGATTTTTTCTCCGGGGGGATATATTCTGTTTTGCCTTGGAGTGCTTCAAGGGCCAGCTTCGCCGCCTCTATAACTAGTGCGGTGCAGCCATTGTAATCCAGATATGTGAGTGCTTTCCGCGCATCTGTTTTCTCTGGATTCTCGAACAATACCCTTACGACCTCCATGCCGACTTCCTCTGGTGTGCCTGGGTTCTCTGCTATGCGCTTGAGCTCGAGGGATTTTAGTATTGGCTCAACAGAACACGATACGATCTGGCTGATTGCCTCCTTTGCCACTTCAAAAGGGTTCTCCGGGTTCTTTGCTGCCCCCCTGAGCTTCCCAGTATCATTCTCTTTTCCCCACCCCTTAACGTCGGAGATTGTGGCGAGCCTCTGTTTCAGTATCCCTTCTGGCCTGCTCGCGGTTGTGAATGTTTCCTCTGGGGCAGTAGGGCCTGTTTTCTTTGTTGTATCCCGTCTACTCTTGTGCATGGTACACACCAAATTGTAGAATAAGTAATAGGATATGCAGCTTATGGTTTAAATTAGCATCAGTTCCCAAGTTTCTTCCGTAGTCCCTTGAGTTCCATCAGTACATCCCCCATTAGTTGGACATCTCCGCCGAGTCTGTCGGGTGGAGCCTTATCAACCGGGAGACAGGTGTTTCCTCTCTTGCTAATTTGTCTCACTTTTGTTTCTTCTTTATCAAGTATTTTGGCTATCTCGCTCCTCAAAGCCCCTGATTCTCCAGCCTCTCCCTTTCTCTCTGGTTCAGGCGATTCTTTTTTGATGCTCCTGATCTCCCTTAGGATGTCAAGGAGTATTTCTCGCTCATATGTTCCTACAAGGCCTTCGGGACCCTTCTTGAACCTCTCCACGCGAGTCAGGAGCTCCTTTACTATCTTGTCCGCATTTCTAACTCCAGGTATGAACCCCTCGACGAAGCCGGATGAGATGCCGGCTGTCTCGATCTCTATGTATGCCAGACCCATCAGCCGGTATAACAGGGGTCTCCTCACGTGTATATTCTGCATCTGGTTGTATGGTATGAGTGTGCGTTTCTTGTTTATGACGCCCTCATTTATGACGACCTCGTTCTTTGAGATTATATAGTTGATTGATCTGTAGCGGAGCATGAACCACACGAAAGCCGGAACTGCCATCAGTGCCATCAGCATGGCAAGAACAGAGATTGTCTCCATTGTCTTCCCAAGGCCGAAGACGCTCAAGTTTTGATTGGTGGAAAAATAGAGCAACGCGAATACCACCCAGAAGCCGACTATGGCGGTGAATATCGGCAACAACCAGACCAGGATTATCCTCTTATCTACGCCGCACCGTACCCCCTCGAACTCCTTGTCTATTTCACACTTATTGACCATAGAATTACTCCAACGAAATCCTGCGGATGCCTCTTATCTTCTGAATCTCAGGGATTACTTTTGAGGGAAGCTTCTTATCAGTCACTATTGTGAGTTTTGGTTCGGGGTATATTTCAGGGTCGTCGGCAACAATCTGCCGTATCATGATTCCCTCCTTCGCAAGAATACGAGTCACCCTCGCCACTATGCCCACTGCAATCGAATCGGCAAATATCTCGATGAAACCGAACCCTAGGTTTTTAGCCCCCTCGCCTATGAAGGAAGTTGGCCTCAATTTGGAGAATATCTGGTACAGTCCCTTGTCCTTCGCTATCATCCTAGCAGTTTCTATGACAACCCGCCTATCGCATCCTGTTGCCCGCCCTATCTTGACAGGGGACATTTCTATTTGGCCACAGAATATCCTTCCCTTCTCATCCACGCTTAGCCCATACTTGAGCATAACTGTTATTATTATTCTCCTCGATGGGAACTCATTAAATTTCTCCTCGATAAGTGGATACACAATATGATGTAGATACTATATGTTTAAAATAGCTCCAATATGTGAAAATAAAAGAAAAAGAGGGGGGAGAAGTTCATATGCTCAACTTCTTCCTTGTCTTCTTAATCCATTCCTTTGCGTCATTCTGGCCTCCGAGTCCAAATGCTAGTCCTATCGCAAGGGCGATACCATAGGAAACACCTTGGAGGATTGTCGCAAATGTCTGCTCTAGGATGGATACGTTGAAACCCATAGTCCCCATTGCAACGACGAGTCCGACATAGATGAATATCACCTTTATCATCTTAGCGGAGATTGTGGTTAGGTATGATTTGTGGGAGATCTCCAGAATCTTCTCCTTCACAAGCTCGCCAATCAGCGCCATTACGATGACCACCAAGATGGCCCCAAATAGAACTGGGGTGAATTTCACTATATCATTGAGCAGTTCACCTATAGTCCCAAGGCTCACTATCTTCAGAGCATCTGAGAGGAAGATGATTATCACATAATACTTTACCAGTTTTACGAGCACATTGCTTATCTTGGTTGTCCCCAATGCATCGTTAACCTTGTGACTCTTTAGAAAATCTTCAAAACGTATTCCGACAAGAAGCCTTTTAACAATCTCACTCAATACGGTTCCGACAAACCAACCAATCACGACTATGGCAAGAGCGGAGCCGAAACTCCACACAAACGCCACTAGATCGGTCGCTATTTTCTCAAGAACCACGGGAGAAGTAAATTCCTCCAAAACCATCATATCACCAGATATGCCTATGGATTAGACATATTAAAGCTTTCCGCTTGGGTTGATGGTTGGATAACTGGCCATTAAATAGCACGTTGCACCAAAGTCATCTTTTCCTCTTCACAATCCTGACCTTGCTTGGGGTCAGCATGAACTTGTGTTCCGTGATGCGTGCCATGTCCCCATTATTTGCTACACAGAATTTCTTTAGCTCAAGAAGGGCCTCCTTAGACCTTCTTTGCATCTTGGAAACATATTTCATGTCCAGGAGTACGACGTTACCCTGTGAAAGCTCGTGCTTTATCATGCTTGTGTCATCAAGCACTTTGAGAGTAATTGGAGTTACCCACCTATCTACTTTCTCGTGGAATATATCAACGCCTTGAAGGTCCATATCACCGATCTGGTAATCCTCCCCGTCCCCGCTCTTCACTCCAAGGGCATTAGAAATGTGACTCAATATCCTTTTAACCATAGGAACACCTCTTCAAACAGGTCGCATATACTAATTTCTTCATAACTGTTTTTAAACCTATCATCAAATAAATAACTGGTGACTAGAATGACTACCCGCCTCTCTGAAATGAAAGGACTTGAGATATTTACTGAAAGTGGAAAGATGATAGGTGTTGTGCAGGAGTTTATCATAAACCTGGAGACAGGAACTGTAGTTAAGATACTGCTCGAGCCTATGACTAGGATGAGTTCGGAAGACCTCCGAGAGTTTCTAGCGAAAAAGAGTATCAACTACTCGCGAGTTAAGAACGTTAGTGACGCGATAATAATTGATTCGAAGTGATGGACATGTCAGGAATACTTTCCTTAAGCACACATTGCAGTCCCATTAGGATATCCCTCTCAGGAAAGGACATCATGACACTCGCTGCTACTATAAAAAATGCCAGTGGGGAACCACGGATCGTCTCAGTTGACCTTGTGCTCCCATCCGAATTAGGCGTGGATGATGTAGGCGTTAACACAAACAAGAATATAAGACTCGGGGAAATCCCACCGGGTGAATCCAGAGAAGCGTCTTTTGGGATATATGCTACCCACAGAACCAATCCAGCTGAATACGAGGCGCACCTGACTGCTTTTGCCCACTACAGAAACTATGACAGTGTTCTTGAGAAGGTTTCGCTAAAGACGACGATAAGGGTTGTGGAGTAACAATCTGACTACTTCAGTATTGTGTATTTTGTAAGGTATATCTGCGTCTGGAAGACTATAAGGAACGGGAGCAGGATAACGGAGTTCACCACAAGGAATAGGTAACGCCCGAATGGCAGGGAGTCCTTGAGGACTACGGATAGTATGTCTAATGACATCAACGCAATGAATGCTATAAGCATCCATATGAAGAACAGCATAGGCTTCCTGTAGATATGCCTGAAACTCGCCTGTACTGCCCTGAACGGCCTCATGTCATCAATAACTATTGCAGCGGGTGCATAGAAAAGACCGAGTGAAACTATGAATGTGAATAGGGGCCCGGCCACATTCTGTACCGAGTATTCATATGCTATGAGATAAACGACAAAGTACAATATCTCCGAAGTTACGAGAATCCAGAATAATGAGAGGGTATAATTTTCTATCCCGTCAATGACTTCCTTTGGTATCTGGGTAAATGTCCTCTTGTGCTTGATTAGGATGTTTATGGAAACCAGTGCAAACGAGATGAAAAATATCGAGAGCAATGATGCCAAGATGACTATCCCAAGCTCGAACCCGCTCATGTTCGGTATGCTGCCTGTTCTCAAGAACGTACCGCCCATTGCAATATAGCTTGGGAGGGGAGTCAGGAGTGGAATCGTAAATGCTAGGAGAAACGGCACTGAGAAAAACACTATCCAGTTCATATTCATGCGCAGTGCTTTGAACGTATGGTCTAGTACTTCCATGCTCCCACAATCCTATTATATATACAGGACTTTTAAATCTTGCTGGGTGTTGGTTCCGCTCGTAAGTAATTCGAAGTCGCCCCTGTAATCCTTGCTTGGATGAATTCCCCAAGCTCCCCATCAACCACTATCTGCTTGTAATTTATGTTCCTGCCTGTTGTGGACTTGACGAACTCTGTTAGCAGGACCTCGTATGTTTTTCCAATGAATCGATTATTTTTCCCGAACTCTATCTTTTTGCATAAAGAACTCATCAGCACGCTCCTTCTCTTCACCTCGGAGTTTGGGAGAGGTTTCATCTTGCTTGCGGGGGTTCCGGGGCGGGGGGTGAATTTGGAGATGTTCACGATGTCTGGAGAAATCTTTTTCATGAGTTCGCAGGAATCGTTGAACGCATCTTCGCTCTCGCTTGGGAAACCAACAATGACATCTGTTGATAGGGTTAATTCGGGGAACGCGCTCCTGAAAACAGAAACAACTTCTATGAATTCATCCACTGAGTAGAAGCGGTTCATATGTTTCAAGACCTCGCAGTTCCCGGATTGGACAGGTATGTGGACGAACTTATATATCTTAGGAGAAGCGTACGCTCTAAGTAGTCTCTCTGTGTTTTCGTCTTTTAGGTGTTGTGGGTTCATCATGCCGACCCTTGTGAGGAACCTCCCCCCAATCCCATCCACCTGCTCAAGGAGTTCGGCAAGACTCGTTCCAATATCCTTTCCATACGCCCCAGTGTCTTGAGCAGTCAATTGAATCTCACTAAACCCATTCTTTACGCACTTGGTTATCTCTGATATCAGCTGTTCTGTGGAATTGCTCACTAGCTCCCCTCTTGCTATTCTGGTCTGGCAGAATGTGCACGCACCCAAACAACCCTCTGCGATCGGAACTCTCGCTATGATGCTCTCGTGTACTCTTGGGAGTCCGCTCTTGTCCTCGCGAGACAGGAATAACTGGCGTTCCCCGCGGGAAGCTGCGAGAACTGCATCATATATGTGGACCAATGATGATGGCCCGACCACCGGTGCGTCTGGGGCGTATCTCTCAACAAGTTTTATGTTCGCGGGAGGGATGCAGCCTGCGACAACAAGCGGCTTGCCGTTCAGCCTCCTTATCCGCTCCATAATCTTCTGCTCAGTGGCCCCCTTCACAGTACATGTATTGAGTATCACAACATCCGCTTCCCCGATTGAAGGGACTTCCTGCAGTCCCTTTGAGATAAGGATTGCCCGGATGACATCCGAGTCTGCCCTGTTGAGCGTGCAGCCATAAGTGATTAGGTGGTAGCGCATGTGTGTTTATTGGTTGTAAAAGATAAATAGGTTGGTTTTTATCTGTGCTGATTGGGAAAGTCGGACATGTTCAAAATAGGAAGACGATAGACTGGCGGAGAGATTCTTCAGAGGATTGCTGGTGGGGGAAGGGAGAGAATGCACTTGGGAATGATGGGGGGAAAGGGGACGAAAATCGACGTTTATGCGTGAACAGCGACAGGCGATATGTATATAATATTTCTCCATTACAAGTATGCTGCGTAATTGTTTCATCTGTTGAAGTGAATTATGGTTCTCTTCGCAGGCGACCGAGACTATGCGCCGCGGAAGTCGGAGTGATTTTATGATTTGCGAAAGATGCAGTGAAGAGACACACAGACCTGAGAAGTGCAATTATTGCAGTAGAAACCTATGCAGAAAATGCGAGAAGTCTTCCAAGAACACCAAGAAAGAGGGACGGCTTGTCATCTGCAAGAGTTGTTGGGGAAACATTGAACGTAGGAAGGTATTCAAGAGCGCTTAGAACCTGAGCTTTTGGTTAATATGATTGTTACTTTTTCTTTTTCTACATCCCATTGTTTTGATTTGCCTTTTAGCTTTGGAGTGGTTGAAAGTTCCACGGCTATTGCATTCACTCCGCGGGCCAGCTCCTTATCCTTCCCCTCAAGATGTGCCAGAAACTTTTCCCTTGCTACTATGTTCACTTTTACTTGATCCTTTTCGATTAGATTGAGTTCCTTTCTCATTATTTGTATACGCCTGCCGACCTCCCTGAGCATTGCCTCTGCATATAGTTCTTGGCTCATCTCTGTCTTTAAGTATACTGCTCCTCCATTGATGTAAGAACACACGTATCCTTGCGGGGCCTCCTCGATAATCTGGACCATATCGGGCGATATCGTGAATGTGGCTTTGTCTGATTTGAGAACGAACTCCCCTGTTGAAACAAGTGTCTTTATCTGCTCTCCTGTGAGCGCCTGTATCAGCGTATACACCTTTCTTGCATCTTTCTTGAACGCTGGGCCGAGTTTTGCGCTAACTGGTTTTGCAGTGGCATTTTTCTCAATCTCCTGTTCTATCCTGATTGATCTCACATTGACGGAATCCTTTATTATGTTCAGAAGTTCTTCTGCAGCTTCTCTCACTTCGGTTGAAGTTGTGACCAGCACGAGTTCGCCTAAAGGCCATCTCAGCTTAACATTTGCCGATTGCCTCGCGTTTGCTGCTGCACTTATAATCTCCCTGCATATCGCCATCCGCCTCTCCAGGCGCGTATCAATGATACTGGTATCAAGTATGGGCCAACCTGAGAGACTTATGCTTTCGGCAGCCTCGTACTTCCTGAAAATATCCTGGTAAAGTTTCTCGGTTATGAATGGGATTGCGGGATTCATCAGCTTGGATACTGTCAGTATGGACTTATAGATTGCATCCAGCGCTCCTCCAGAATTCCTCCCACCAATGATTCTTTTCTTTACGACTTTCAGATAGAATCGGCTCATGTCCTCCACTATGAACTCCCGGCACGCCTTCACGCCTTCGTGTGGTCTGTGTTTTCCATATGCGTCCTCTGTTTCTTTTATGAGGGAGTTTATGCGGGAGAGTATCCACATGTCTTCCACTTCATATACTTGATTCTTCGGCTTTTTGTAGAATCTTCCAAGGAAAACGCCCATGTTCCACAATATCGATAGGGTACGGGAAGCCTCCTTGAGTTCATCCCAATTGAACTTGAGGTCATCCCAAACTGTGTTCGAAAGACACCATAACCTGAATGAATCTGTTCCGTACTTGCTCTGCATCTGCTCAAGCGGAACGAAATTTCCAAGTGATTTGCTCATTTTCTCTCCGCGTTCATCCACAAAATGCCCATGCATGAGAAGTGACTTGTATGGGATCATGTTGTTTAGGACGACGCCTGAGCCAAGCAATGAATAGAACCATCCCCTTATCTGGTCCTTCCCTTCGGTTATAAAATCTGTTTGGATCATGTTCTCATCATCATCGAGCGATGCCCAAACGGCATTTCCAGAATCGAACCATACGTCCAATACATCTGGAATCCGCTTCATTGTGCCTTTGCATTTCCGGCATGTGAACCCAACATCATCTATGAATGGCTTGTGAAGGTCCTTGAGTTCTTTTCCAAGCTCCGATGCAGTGCCGATCACTTTCATCTCATTGCATTTCTCGCAAATCCAGATAGGGAGTGGGACACCCCAGTAACGCTGGCGCGATATGCACCAGTTCGGAGCCACATTAACAAAATCCTTGAACCATGTGCGCGCAAAATCAGGCTGCCAGTAGACCTTGTCTATCTCCCCCATCATCTTGTCCTTGAGTTTGCTCACTGTTATGAACCATTGGTCTGTCGTTATGAATATCAGCGGGGTCTTGCATCTCCAGCAATGTGGATACCTGTGCCGTATCTTTCCAGAGTGGATGAGCGCCCCCATATCCTTGAGATCCTCCAGTATTTTTGGGTTGGCCTCCATCACATCCATACCTGAAAATTTTCCGGCTTCAGAGGTATATTTGCCAGTTTCATCGACTGGGCAGAATGCCTCGATATCATGCTGTTTCCCGACAATGAAGTCCTGAGGTCCGTGTCCTGGGGCACAGTGCACAAGACCGGTTCCCTCTTCAAGCGAAACGAACTGTTCATTGAGAACCACCCGGCGCGGATACTCCTTCTTGATTGACTCTTTGAGTGGATTCTCATATTCGATGCCGTCAAGTTTTTTCCCTATCAACTCCTCAAGAACAACTGCTGAGATATTTAGGTTGTGCGCCACGGTGATGAGCGCGTCAAGCCTCTCCTTGGCCAATATCCATATCTCACTATCGACCTTTGCCTTGATGTATTTGTAAGCTGGATGGACCATTACTGCCATGTTGCCAACAAGCGTCCATGGGGTCGTGGTCCATATTATCAGGTATTCGTTCTCCTTTCCTTTCACCTTGAATTTAACATAAATGGAAGGGTCTTCTCTCTCATCATACTCGAGCTCATAGTTGGCAATGGTTGTCTCACAGCGCGGACATTGGGGCAGGACATAGATTCCTCTTTCAAGGAGGCCCTTCTCATGCGCCTTCTTTATTGTAGACCATGTGGATTCGATGTAATTGTTCGCATATGTCACGTATGGTTTATCCCAATCCATCCATACTCCAAGACCTTTGAACTGAGCAGACATTACGCCGATATACTGTGTTGCGAATTTCTTGCACTGTGAGATGAATTCCGGGACTCCTTTCGTCGCTATCTCCTTCTTTGACTTGAACTTCAGTTCCTGCTCAACTTTCACCTCTATCGGAAGCCCGTGGGTATCATATCCTGGCCTTGAGCGGACTGCAAACCCCTTAAAACGCTTGTACCTGCATATGAGGTCTTTAAGACACTTATTCCACGCGGTTCCAGGGTGTATCTGCCCCGTTGCATAGGGTGGACCATCGCAAAAGTAGTAGCACTCGCCGCCCTTATTTTTTGCCTTGACCTTTTCATAGATTCTGTTTTTTTCCCAGAAACCCATTACCTGTTTCTCAACCTCATTGGGATCGTACATTGCGTTCACTTCCTAGAATGGTTGCACGGATTGCGTAGAGGATGCTGGGCAGGAGAAACATTAACGCTGCCGGAATAGCCATATGGCCGGTTATGTTCTGGCCTGGGTTTGATACCCATAATATGATAAACGCCAACAGAGTGCATCCTGCGACAATCTTCATCGCATCATCCCTTGCGTCTTCACCGAAAATCCTTTCGCCAAAATGGATTAGGAGTGGATTGAGAAAGAATATGGTAAACAAAAGAGGGAGCGCTATGGGGTATGTCTTTAGGGAGAACATGTCCAAGGCCCACATCAGCATGAGTATTGCTAAGCACGCAAGGACACTAAATTTCATTGCCTCTTTGTCATCGAACACATAGACACCCCAAAGCCACGTAGGTTTTTATCACATTAGATTTATTAATAATGTCCACGACCGTTTTCTCCAGACCAATCAAAACACAGATCACGGTAGGGGTGTGGGGGGGTGTAGCTGGGGCATCGCAAAAAACCCAAGGCCGGGAAAAAATCATCGAAAACACTGTCCATCTCGCCGTACATTCTCTTCATTCAAATCACTTCAAAATGTTAATATGATATTAACTATTAATGAGATATTAGCTTATAATGTGAATAGCTTTTGATCGGATCATTAGGCATCAATATAAAAACTTATTTGGTGCCATATAGACAAGGAAACTGGAAAAGTTTCTTATAAAAAACAAAATAGGTGAAGTAGAATGTCGTATGATGGAAACAGAGGCCGCGGAAGTTTTGGCGGCCCAAGAGAGATGCACAACGCAACGTGCTCAGACTGCGGACAGGAGTGCCAGGTTCCTTTCAAGCCAACAGAGGGAAAACCCGTGTACTGCAGGGACTGCTATCAGAAGCATAAGAAATATTAATCGTTAAATGATAGTTAGATTATTGTTTCTTTGTTTTACTTTTTTCCTTTTTCTTATCAACTGGATTGTAGACGGATTAAAAGCGCTTACACCAGTAAC
>JBDRKD010000124.1:0-2708 GCA_043814255.1 Microcaldota archaeon | reverse complement strand
TCTTGTTGTATTTGAAAAAACTTCTGGTGGTGCTTTTGGTCTTTCATATAATTTCTCTCTCGGTTGGCCGCACTTCACGCAGACATCCTTTGGGCATCCAGAAAGAATCGGGGTTTCGACCAGCTTCTCTGGGAATACTGCAAAGTGTGCATCAGGGAATGGCTGCGGGCATATCTCCCACACGCACCGCTTGTTCCGGCCTACTGTTGTAATGTCTCTTTCCAATCCACTTCTTAATCTTTCTGATGAAAATGTCCTACCTGTTATTCCAGCACCAACTTTACTATTCTTTTTGGTAGTTCCTTTTCGTGTTATAATCTGATTACCTTCTATCTGCTGTTCAAAATAATACTTCTTTGATTTGGTGAAGAAGAATACCTTCTCGAAGTCCACCGTGAACCTGTCCTTTGCAGAGCTGGGCATGCAGTTGGGTTTGAACCATATTATCTCGTTCCGAAGAATCCAGCCCCGATTGGACATCTCTATTGCGAACCTTGAGGGTATCTGGCAGAGGGATTTCTGTGGCAATCCGCTATCCTCAAATCTCTTATGCTCTGACCTTACTGTTCTGCCACTCCTTTTACCATAATCACCACTGATTCCATCATATAGCATTGAACCTGATTTACTCGCATGAGTAGAAGATGCAGAATATGTATCCCCCAAATTCACCCAGCACGTTCCCGTCTTCTTGAGGATACGCTTAATCTCATCAAATATGTCACATAGATGTTTTATGTAGAGGTCAAAAGTAGGCTCCAATCCAAGTTCACCCTTCCATGCGTTGCACTTTGTGCAGAAATTAGATGTTGGATTTTTTTTAGCCCATACTTCTTCTTTAAGTTGGGTTCCTACTGTTGTTGATTTTCCATCTCGGAAAGTCAAATCTGTAGGATTGTTTATTTTATCTCCCCACCTATGCTCGCAGTTTGGGTCGCCATCCCACACCTGCGGTTCAGAGTTGTAATCCCTTAATGCCCAATAGGGCGGAGAGGTTATTACGCAGTCTATGCTCTCATCTGGAATCTGCTTTAGGGCTTCCCTGACTTCCATATGATGAATTTTGTTTAGTTCAAGTATTCAAATCACCTTTTTGACATTATTAACAGTTATGTCACACTCTCCGACTCCTTTATCGCCCTCATTATTTCCATAGCTACTTGCGGAACTATGCTGTTCCCGAGCATCTTCAATCTCTCTGTTCTGTGCTTTGCTTCGCTGATTTCCTTTCCATCAACCCAGCCTTTCTCATTTCCGAGTATTTTCGATGCTCTCCGAACACAATGCCACGCTTCCGCAATCTCCAATGCAATTTCATATGGCAGGTTGAACATAGTGTCTTGATATTCTCTTTTCTGTTGTCTGATACTTTCCCGTTTATGTGATGAACTTCCAGCCTTGAAGTTGTTCCACACTCCTCGCAGTATTTCTTTTTCAGTTTCCGTGCATTCAATAGATGTGTTGATTTTGGGTCTATCAGTTCCTCCCGAAACCCTGAACAATTCAAAGAGCAGAACTTCCGTGTCAGGTATCTTGAAGCATCTTCCAAACGATTCCCGAACCTCTTCCGATTGAAGACTCTTCCACAATGTCCGCAAGTCTTGTCTGGTAACTGTTTTGCTGGTCTTCCCATTTAATCCTTCTCCTTTGAGAAAGAAGTCCAGCCATATGGATAACCTTGCATCCACTCCACGAACGCAGGTTGCAGCCGCAACTTCCCTCCAGTCCGCTTGCCATGCCTCTCTATCGAATCGGGAACTCTGTCCCTCTTTATCGATTTCCCTTTCCAGTCCCTCGCCTGTGGGGATGGAAGCATAGTGTGTTCCATCACATGAGTTAGACTTGTTGAATACCGACCCCCATCCATGAAATTGCTGTCCTTCCGAAGTTGTTTTATCCCTACTGAATCCATTACGCTTGGTGTTGGTAGCGACAACCCAGACTCTATCCCTTCTGTGGGGGGCGTTGATGGCACAAGCTGGAATAACGAACGGCCATACTTCGTAGCCTTCCTTTTCCAAGTCAGAGCACACTTGCTCGAAAACCAGTCCCCCCTCGATACTAAGGATTCCGTAAACGTTCTCCGCAATGACCCATGTGGGTCTGAAGAGCCTGATGCACTCAAGCATCTCTGGCCAAAGAAAGCGGTCATCACCCTTTCCCCGCCTTTGGCCTGCATGAGAGAACGGCTGGCATGGGAATCCTCCTGTAAGTAATGTATTGCTCCCGTAAGTGTTAAGTTCTCTCCGTTCATTTTCCCCTGATATTGACCTGCCTTGTATTCCGATGCTCTTGGTGTTGGTAATAATTCTATTTCCGTTTCCAATCTCCCCTTTGGGTTGTTCTGTTTTAGTTCCCTTTTGCTTGCCTTCCCAGAACCACCTACCCTTGGTGTCGGCAATAAGCTCCCTGATGTCTCCCCAGATGGGGACTCCTGGGAAGTTCTTTTTGAGGACTGCCTGGCAGTATTTGTCGTTGTCGCAGAAGAGGACTGTTTTCCCTTCATCCCCAAAAACTTCCCTAAATGCATATGCAAACCCCCCGTTGATAGCCTGAAAATAAATCAATATGTTTCCATCTATTCCCAGGCATAACCATCACCTCCTGATACCAAGCTGTTCCTTAGTATAATTCCTTCTATCAAGGAGTGCATGACATGTTGGACACAATATCCAAATCTTTTCAATTGTTGTATTTCTTTTTGTTCG
>JBDRKD010000123.1:0-36282 GCA_043814255.1 Microcaldota archaeon | reverse complement strand
GTTTCTAAGAAAGCTATAGTTTTCATTGACGGAAATAATTTTTATCATAACATAAAAAAGACAGGCGTTCGCCCTGGGTCAGTAAATCTTTACCGTGTTTGTCAACTCATCACCGATACCTTTGGGGTAGAATTCACGAAGTCTATTTATTACAATTCAATCCCGGACATCAGAGATGGCGAGAAAATGTATTATGGCCACTTGAGTTATTTGAGCGAAGTTGCCAGACTGCCAAATTTCGAAGTAAAAACAAGAAAACTCCAGAAGCAATCTGTAAGGGAATTTCAGGAGGAAAAACAGAGAATGCTCTCTGCTTTAGACTTCTGTGAAAAATGCCGACCACTGGCGGAGAAAAATTGTTTCGGGTGTGTTGGCACACACAAGAAAAAAGAGAAGGGCATAGATGTTATGATTGCGGTTGACATGGTCGAGAATGCTATCGAGAACAGATACGATTGCTTCGTTCTTATCTCTGGTGATGCTGATTTTATTCCTGCTCTAGAACTAGTGCGTAAAAGGGGGAAGCGGATATTCAGCGCATCGCTGGAACCAGGTTACTCAATCAATCTTACAAAAAAGTTCCCCAGCCTCATCCTCACGAAGGAATTAATCGAGGAAAACTGTTTGAAACAATAAACCTTCGGTTTCAGTATCAACTGCCCCCCATCTCATAGAACTCAACATTCCCCCGCTCATTAAACATCGCCATCAACTCAGTTCCCTTACCCATTTCTTCTGCTTTACGAGCTGCTTTGGAGGGTTATGAAATAGCGACCCTTTACAAGCTGGATCTTGACCAAGATATCACCTGATACGAACTACGAATAATTTATATGCACTGTTTAGATATCTGCCCTAGTCCCGATTAGCCGCAGATGTTACTTATAACCCCACTTCACCCTTCCCCATGCCCGTTCATGGAAGTAGTAAACGAACAGTTGGATTGATTGGAAGACCACTACGATGTACGTCATCTGCACCAGGTCCCCTGTTATCCGGTAAGTGACTAAGGCCAGCACGATTATGCAGATAATCCTGTAGGTGATTGCATTAAGCACCGAACGCTTTTTTCTCTCGTTCAAACACAACACCCTCCCCATCTCATAGACTTACAACGCCCTCCACTGTGACGCGTTTTCTGTGAAAGAATTTCAGTACTTCAAACCAGACGATGCCCGACGCGCCTGCCACAAAGCTCACGGCAAGGTCGGCCGGCTGGAGCGCGGAGAAGTGGAATAGTGTCTGGAAGAAGGGCACATACAGGACGAGGCCAAGAACTATTAAGGCGCCTATAAAGACCAGCCACAGCGCGTCATTTTTGGAACGCAGGATGTCGAACAGAGACCGGGACCACGCCAGATTCGTGAGTATAAGGCTCAGGTTCGCGATGACCAGTGCAGTGAATGTGATAGCTCTGGCTCGCGCCTCATCCATTCCCTCATAAAGGCAAGCCCAGTATAAAACCAACACTATGGCCAACACCCCAAGCCCCTGAAGCAGGCTGATGCCAACGGTCCTTCTGTCCAATAGAGGCTTTCTGGGGTCTCTGGGCTTTCGTTTCATTACATTGGGCTCCTCTTTTTCGGCCTCGAACACTATGGAACATGCTGGATCTATTATCAGCTCAAGGAAAACGACGTGCGCAGGAAGAAGCACGATGGGCCAGTTCAACACCACGGGGATGGAAGAAAGTCCTGCTATCGGGACGTGGACTGCGATTATGTATGTCATGGCCTTCTTTATGTTGTCGAGCAGCCTTCGTCCCATTCTGACAGCCCCGACTATGGAGGAAAAATTGTCATCCAGCAGAATCAGGGCAGAGGATTCTCGGGCCACGTCTGTGCCTCGCTTGCCCATCGCCACCCCTATGTTGGCGGATTTCAGCGCAGGCGCGTCGTTCACCCCATCCCCAGTCATGGCGACTATTTCCCCGTTCTCCTTGAGCGCGTTCACAATCCGGAGCTTCTGCTCAGGAACAACCCTGGCAAAGATACCTGTTGTTCGAATGTGCCTTTGCAGTTCCTCGTCGCTCATGGAATCGAGTTCAGAACCAGTGATAAGCTGGTCCGCGTTCTCAAGCCCTATCTGGCGTGCGATATTCTTGGCCGTTTCCGGATAATCCCCGGTTATCATCACAATCCGTATCCCTGCGCCGTAGCACTCCCGGACCGACTTTGGAACCCCGGGCCTTATCGGGTCGGAGAATCCCAAAAGCCCTAGGAACTCGAACTTAAAATCGTGCTGCTTGCCCGGGAGCTTCTTTTGCTTGAAATACGCCTTCGCCACCCCGATTATCCTGAGACCTTCAGATGCCATCTTGTTTATGTTCTTTGAAAGCGCCTCATGCTGCTTCTTGTTGAAGTGACACAGGTCCGCTACAGCCTCCGGAGCACCCTTCACCGCGATGATGTACTCCTTTCCGTCCGGCGATTCCCATACGTGGGACATTGCAAGGATCTCCTCGGAAAGAGGATATTCCCGCACCAGTTCCCAGTCATTGTGGAGATGCTCTGTTCGGAAAGGCGCGGTCTTGCCTAAATCCTTGATTGCGCTTTCCATTGGGTCGAAAGGGTCCCTCTGGCTCGCAAGGATGCTGAACTCAAGAAGCTCGTGAAAATCCTCTATCAGTTCCCTCTCCTTCCCGCTTCGCCAGAACTTATTCTTAACGGACATGCTCTCAACCGACATCTGGTTTAAGGTGAGAGTACCGGTCTTGTCAACGCACAGGACGGTCGCAGACCCTATGGTCTCGATATTTGGGACGCGGCTAATCAGTACGCTCTTCTTGGATATGCGCCAGGCTCCGAGAGCTAGGAAAACGGTTAGAACAACTGGGAATTCCTCCGGCAGCACTGCCATTGCCAGCGTTATGCCTGCCAGAAGGCCGTTCAGCCAATCGCCCCTAATATAGCCGTAGGCCAGTACTACAAACGCACATAATGATATTCCCGCTAACGCAAATTTTCGGACAATCTGCCCGGTCTCTTTTTGCAGTGAAGTCCTCTCTGGCTCTATTACCTTCAAGGCCCTGCCTATCCTGCCCATCTCCGTGTTTCCGCCAATTTCTAAAACCCTGCCGATTCCCGAGCCCTTTATCACAAGTGTCCCTGAATAAATGAAGGGCAAGCCCTCTCCCCCGGGCCGACTGGGTTTCTCGAACCCATCCCAGGCTCTCTTTCTGACAGGGACTGATTCGCCTGTAAGCATGGACTCGTTGACTGAAAAATTCGTGCAAGAGAGCATGACGGCATCAGTCGGGATGCGGTCCCCCTCGTTCAATATAAGTATGTCACCCCTGACGACTTCCCTACCTGCGATGCGCATTTGCTTCCCGCCACGCATAACCAGCGCACGGGGGCTTGAGAGGTCCCTGAGGGCTTCAAGGGCACGTTCGGTTTTTCTTTCCTGGTAGAAAGTTATGGCCATTATGATGAATACGAAGCTGAAGAGCAGCAGCGCGTCGATTGTTTCCCCCAGAGTTAGATATATCATGCCACATACAACGAGCAGTATGAACATCGGCTCGCGTATCACTTCGAGTGCAATTGTGAGAACATTGCGGGGCTTGGATGACGGGAGCTCGTTTGGCCCGTCCTTTCTAAGCAACACGGCTGCCTCTTCATCTGAAAGGCCCGGGATGTCCTCTATCCTGAATTTTTTTTTCATTTGTTTCTCTAATTGGATTGTTGAGATAGTTTTTTATACTTATAAAGACGCTGAAAGGCCTCGAGAAGCCGGTTTCACCTAAGTTAGGGGGTCTCTGTTTTTCCGTACTGAATTTTTACCAAGAGCACATGGATGTGGGGTTAGGCTGAACCTCAATGTTCGTGGAGTAAGTAAATGGGGCTTATTGTTTCAGCGCCGTTATACGACGGGGCTACGAATGCTAAGTTGCACAGACGCGTTTTACATCCATACTTCTCCCTAGCTCTTACTACACCACTACCCAACTATCCCTTATAGCATATCGCTCCTTTTTCTTCTTGTCTTCTCCGCTTTTTTTACTCTTTCCTGAATTGCTTCTTCGTAATCACCGAAAGTTTTTTTCCTTTTAGATAATGGCTCAGATGGTCCTGCACTTTTGGATGTGTTGATTTTAGCAACTTTTAGTGTTTTCAAATTACCCCCTAAAACATTAATCCCCTAAGGGTTTTAAGGTTTCCCATGGGTTTATAAGTCCGTATTGATTCTTTTAGAGTGAGGAAAATGGATACAAAAACAATAGGGGCAGGGTTAGTATCTATTGGAATATTGTGTTTGATAGGTTACTGGCTATACGTCGTTTTGGAAGCAGCAGATGTTCCTTTGTTCGTGAAAATGGGGATAGCGCTTGTTATCGTTGGCGCAGCTGTTCTCATCCCCGCTTTGCTCAAAGAAGCTAAAAAGGATAAGGTGATTGTAAAATGATGCTGGCAACCGTAGATTTGAAACAAGAATATGAAATCCTTGGTTTAGTTAAAGGGTCTACAATCCGGGCAAAACACATTGGCAAAGATATCCTGGCAGCTTTTAAGAATTTGGTGGGTGGGGAAGTAAGAGAATACACGGAGATGCTGAGAGAATCAAGGCAGCAGGCTCAAGATAGGATGGTTGAAGAAGCTGAAGAGCTAGGTGCAGATGCTGTAATCGGAATACGTTTCGTCACAAGCCAAGTAATGCAAGGAGCAGCAGAGATGGTTGCGTATGGGACCGCAGTTAAGCTGAAGAAAGGACGATTGAAAAAATAAACCTTTTGCCTCTTTAACTCTTAGGATTCAGAAGCCGAGATTATTCATACCTCAATGCATCCACTGGCTTCAGTTTTGATGCCTGGTATGCGGGTATTGCTCCTGCAATCATCCCGACAAGGGTTGAGATGAGGAGGGCAGCGAAGATTATGCTGAAGTTGATTGAGTCGAGCACCGAGCCACCCATTCCCCGCATGAAAGGCATCTGGAGACCGGAACCTGTGAGGAGGGAGGCCGCGAAGCTTGAGCCTATGGTCCCTAAAATCACGCCCAAGAACCCTCCGATGAGGCCGATGATTCCGGCATTCAATAGGAAAATGGCCATTATGTCGCTGTTCCTTGCGCCTATTGCCTTCATTATTCCTATCTCCTTTGTTTTCTCAAGGACTGATGTGAACATGGTGTTTGCAATCCCCACTGCGCCCACCATGAGAGAAACAGCGGCTATTCCGGTGAGGAAAAGCGTTATGCTGCTCGTGGCACTGCTGATGCTCTCCTGCATGTCTTTCGTTGCGGAAAGCGAGAAGTCCTGCTCGTCGGCTCTCCTTGAAAGCATTAGAACGTTCGTAATCTCAGTCTCCATTTCGTCTATGTCAACTCCATCCTTCACCAATACTTGTATGTTGTCATACTCGTTCTCCCTCTTTCCATCGATAACTTCATAGGCGTTGTCAATCGGCATGTAGATTGAGCGGTCAAAACGCCCAGTGTCCTCCAATATTCCCACCACCCTGAATGTCTGCCCCTCTATGCGGAGCTCTCTCCCAATTGTTATCTCTTTTTTGAAGAAGCTATCTGCAAGAGAATAGCCAATGACTATGACGTTCTTATCCGAGCCATGGAGAAGCCTGCCCTCCCCTGCCTCGCTGCTCGTTATCTGCTCCCAGGTTTCGGGGTCAACCCCACTAACTTGCAGCATGCCGTTTTCACTGCCGTATGAAACGTTCGCCCGCCCGCTGATTTGTGTGTTTATCGCGTCTATACCTGGGATGCCCTCCAATGCACGCAGGTCATCTTTCGTTAGCACCGAGTCCGAACTGGAGCTCCCGCCACCTGGCAGTCCCCCCCTCATCGCCCCGAAGTCCATACCCCGCGCTCTTGAGAACCCAGGGTTGATTGTTATGAGGTTCGCGTTGAGGGAGCTTAGCTGGGAGTTCACCTGGTTCTGCATGGCCTCCCCGAGAGAGACTATGGCTATGACTGAGGCTACGCCTATCACTATCCCGATTATGGTAAGCCAGCTCCTGAGCTTGCTGTGGGTAACCATGTTTATGGCCATCTTAAGGCATTTGTCTGCTCTCACCGCGGCTCCCCCCTTTTTGCATCACCTGTCCTGACTCTTTTGTTATGCTCTATCCTGATTATCTTCCCGTCCTTGAGCTCTATGTGAGTGTGAGCGTATTGTGCCAGATGCAGCTCGTGAGTCACAAGAATTATCGTCTTGCCTTCCTCTTTCCATAATTTGTAAAGCATCTCAAGAATGGTTTTTCCAGTGACGCTGTCGAGAGCGCCTGTAGGCTCGTCAGCAAGAATTATCTCCGGGTTTGCAGCCAAGCTCCTTGCGATGGATACTCTTTGCTGCTCCCCTCCGGACATCTGCGTGGGCAGGTTGTTCATCTTATCCTTCAGCCCCACAAGAGCCAGCAGCTCTTCAGTTCTTTTATGCGCAATGCCGTCGTCTACCTCCTGCAGCTCCAGTGGGAGGAGGACATTTTCATAAGCGGACATCGTCTGTATCAGGTTGTACTGCTGGAAGATGAAGCCGATTGTCTGCCCCCTTAATTCAGCAAGCCCTGATTCCCTCAATTCGGATATGTTCTGGGATTTCAGGGATATCCTGCCTTTTGAGGGCGTGTCCAGGCAGCCTACCAAGTTCATCATTGTTGATTTGCCGCTTCCAGAGGCCCCGATTATAGCGACAAAGTCTCCTTTGTTTATCTCTACATCCACGCCTCTTAGCGCGTGTACCTGGACCTCGCCCATCTGGTATGTCTTCCACACTCCTTCAAGAACGACCAGCGGAGTATTCAAGCAATCACCTATACCTTTTTCTTCTTCCTTGTTCTCCGGTAGAGGAGATATGCAACCCCTGCAGTGAGGATGACAGCGCCAATCTGGAGCCAGCTCAACCCAAAAAGGACACCTGTGTCGCCTCGCTGGCGAATCGTAGATGTTGTTGATGCCGCTTGTCTTGCTGCTCCCACTTTAATTTCCTCCATTATCGTGTGGGGCTGGTTCTGCTCATCCCTGAAAGAGATCATCACATTCACAGTAGGTTCGGCTTGCCTGGTTTGCCCATCTGTTTGCCAAGCCGTCCTATTGCCTGCCTGAATCCCCCCGAAAGCAGTTGACGTTAGAGTGACTGTTGAGTAATCGTCCAGGTCCAGGGTGCCAATAAATTTCTCGGTAGTTGACCCCCCGTACTCTGCAACTACGTAGACGCTTCTTATTGGGGTGTTACCTGTATTTGAGATTTGTAGTACTATCTCCGGAGTAGAAACTCCCTGGGAAGTCTCGGCAGTTATCGTAAGCTCTGGGGTGGCCCGCACTAGTATGCCGACCCTTTGGGCTGTTTTCTGTCCTGTGCTGAGAGTGACATTGAAAGGCAGTTCGTAGTAGCCGGACTCAACTGAGGCAGAGATACCAAGAGTCACGTTCTCTGATACCTCGCTGCCAGGTTCTACGGAATCGAAGTATACCCTGTTCGTGCCAAGCGGGATGAATGTCTTCGTGGACCCCACATCGACAATAGCTGAGACTGCGTTTGCTCCGGTGTTCTTTAATTGAAGCTGGAAGACTGCCTGGGAGCCTATCTCAGTTGGGGTGAGAGGCACGAGATTCACTCTGAACTGCGTTGAGGAATCGAGAACGCTTATGGGCCCAACGTAAAGGGTCTGGGCTACTGTGTTCTGCAAAGAGTCCTCATATGTAAATGTCAACGGAATCATATATTGCCCAAGCGTGGTAAGTGATGAAGAGGCGAGATTCAGAGTAACTGTTTTTGTTGTATTGGACTGGAGATTCCCAATTGATTTTCTTGTTGAACCATCTATGGAGAAAGACGAATCACTTGGGGTTGTTATCGCAAGATTATTTATCGTTCCACCAATATTGCTGACATCCAACTCAATAGATAGCTTCTCCCCAGGGGAGATTGTTTTTCTGCTAAGAGAAAGAGTATTCACCTCAAGGATCTCATTTTGAGAGATCACTATGGGGATTGAAGATGTTGTTAATTTTGATCCACCTCCGCTTCCAGAGGATTGGTAATACACTTCTATCTTATATAGGAGCACTCCGCTGTTGAATTCTGCTGGAACATTGAATGGAATCGAGACCTTGGAATTGCTGTTGATGTTTATGTCGCCTGTGCTCATTGATTTAACGTCATAATCAAAATTGTTTGAATACTGAATTGTTATCCCAGTTGCAGTGTCGCTTCCAGTATTACCTATCGTAACTTGGATATAACCTTTTGAACCTTGATAAACTGTCTGAGGTATCAATGAATAGTCTGTCACCTGCAATGCTGAATCAGCAAATGAAAGATTGGGCGTAAATACACATACAAACACGAGTAATATTAACAGTTTATTCAGATTCATTCAATCACCTTTTTTCATTTTACGTTGTAATGGGCTTTTGCTACTGTGAGATGTGGCCGATACATATCGGCTCTCAGAGGGGGTATTTCGTGTTTTTTGGAGAGTACAGTATATCTATCTCCAGTAGCGGCCCATTAGCAAAAAAACCTATTCTGGGTTCTCATGCAGGCAGTTCATCATACCTCTCCTTCCTCCGAATGCTTTGTGGTTTTCAAATTCATGTTCTCTTAGTTCGGACATAACCCCAAACATCTTCTCTCTCTTCTCTTTTCTCAGTTGAACTGCCTTCTCATAGTCTCCATCCTGGATTGCCTGCCTTATCTCGCAACCCATGTTGAAGAGTTCCTCATTCGAGAAAGCCATTCCCCTTTTTCCGACACCTTATTGTTCGCTTAGTGCCTTTGCAGTTTCATAATCACATGTGTGCACTGCTTCCAGGAGTTGTACCTGCACATCATCAGGCATCGGCTCGCCTGTTCCTTTTGCTTCGCCCGTCTGCCAAAACCCGCCATGGGCAATTGTCAGCCCCACAAGGCACAACATTGACAACAGTCCAATAAATAATTTGCTGTTCATTCAATCACCTGTATTGTTGGAACTTCCCAGAGTATAAGTACTTTTACCAAAATAACCCCCAAATTACTTCGAAATATTACTATTATTTATTGGAAATCCATGTAAGTATGGCCAGGGAAATCGCTGCGAAGATCAGGGGTATAACATCGAACATTCCTAGTCTAGCGGGATGTACGCCTAAGGCAATGAACAAGGCTGGGTTTGAGGACAAGCCAAACATCAAAAAGGACACTACGGCTAGGAGAATGGCAAGGGTAAGTTCGTTTTTTAATTCAAGATAATCCTTCAGATAAACATACGTAAGGAAAAGGGAAAGAACAGTAATCAAGAGGGACAGAACGATTCTGAAGATCGTATAATCTTGTATGAACTGATCCATTACCCCCCTCCTGAATGGAAACAGCATGTTCACTGTGAAGAATAGCGCGATGCTAGCTACAAGAATAACAACAGTACCCATTAGAGCTTTGACCCCATATTTACTGGAATCTGCGCTCTTAGTGCGAGACTTAACCTTTTCTTTTTTTGCCATTCTTATTACCCCCTATCATCTTTTTCAAATAATCATTATCTTCCCATTCGGTGGAAACGAAATAGATAGCACCATAACCGTTTCCCTGCATATCCAAGATTTCGTTTTTCATCAAGAGTCCTATGTGGGCCTGAACTGTCTTATAATCCATATCAATAGATAAGGCCAGTTGCCTAATGTTCATAGGTGTTTTATTCAGATTCCTTAGAACCTTGACCCTGGTTGGCCCTCCCTTTGTTGCATTCAATAGCCAGAATAAAAGGCGAGTTTTAGCGTCCATATTGCCCGTATGTCTATCCCACTACATTTTAAAATCGTTTTCGTTGAATCTTGACCAGAAAACCACCTGGGGTTTAATGATTCTAAATCTGCCACTTGTTAACCAATCTCTCTCAAAATCAGCTCTTCAGGAACTATGCTCCGAAAGCCATTGTCCAATGACTTCCCTCACAGTTTTCTTCAGGGTTCCCCTGCCAGTGAATCCGCGATGCAGTGCGCCCTAGTTCGTTGTTTGCACATTTTTCAGTCTACCACTGCATTACCAGGTAATTGATAATCTCTGCGTCAGCATTCTCCGGGCTCCCAAATTCTTTGGCGAAGTGCTCAAGCTTTGCAATCGCCTTCCCCGGGTCTGTCTTGCATATCTTCCCAAGCTTCCTGGCAAGCTCTCCGCTTTCATCAACAGACTCGACTATGGCAAGCCCGGTTCTCATAATGCCCAGGAACTTCTCTTCATCCACGTTCTGCTTCCTCAGCTCATATTCCAGCAGCGCGTTGACATCCACAGTCCCCTCCTTTTCAGCAACTGTTTCTTTTGTAGTCTCCAATGGTTTCTTCTCCAGTTTTGGCTCGATTTTCGCCTTCCCTTTTGTAGCCAGCTTCACTTCCTCATCCACAATCTCTTCATCCTCGACAGCCTTAGGTACCTTAATCTTCGGCATTTTCGGTTTCTCCCTTATCTTGGCTTTCTCGGTAACAGTAGCCAGCTTCACTTCCTCATCCACAATCTCTTCATCCTCGACAGCCTTAGGTATTTTCCCATCAGGCCTGTCTGCTTCAACCCACTCACCAATCTTCTCACTGGCTTTCTTGAACGACATCTTCCCCGCAATCGGGTCAGAGCCATCGTAACGCGCAAAATAGACAAGCCTTTTTCTCATTTTCTCAAACGGCATACCCTCAATATCACCCATAAGTCCCCCCTTATTATCCTTCCCCTCATCAGCTTTCTCCAACACATATATGCCTGAATTCATGAGTGAGATCTCCTTTTCGCTCAACGTCCCTATCTGTTCATCAGTCAGTCCAACCTTCTCTTTCAGATTAGTCCTGGCGCTCTCTCTCTTCCTCGCCCTTTCCTCATCCATAAGCTTCTTGAGCTTTATTCCCTGCTCCTCGCGCTTCCTGACCGCATCCATATCCGTCTTGCCGAACTCCTTGGTTGTATCTTTGATGATTTTCCGTGTCTCATCATCATCAATGGGCTGCTTCGAAACCTTCGCCTTCCCTTTTGTAGCCAGCTTCACTTCCTCATCCACAATCTCTTCATCCTCGACAGCCTTCGGAATAGGAACTTTCCTTGGCACGCTCTTCTTATCCTCAAGAACCAACTGCTCTTTCATGCTCATTTTGCCGGTATCCCCAAGGCCTTCTATGAGGTCGACAGTAGTCTTCTCACCAATAGGGACCTTCTCAATTCTTCTGGATTTGGCGAATTTCTCCGCACCCCCTCTCTCACATGCTGCTTCCATTTATCATCAAACCCTTCCATGCTCTTTTCCAGCTGTGCTAACAAATCCTGCTCATTGAAAACAGGCTGGATTTTCGGAATCTTCGCTATTGTTTTTTCATCAACAGGACGGCCTACATCGCCAGCAACGTTCTCTTCAACTTTCTTCAACTGTAAATCGAAGACCCTGGTTCCCGACTCCTTGACAATATCCTCGAATGTCCCTTTCGTCATCCCGACGATTCCGCCTTTCTTATCCGAATAGGAATTCAGGTCTTTCTTCAGGTTCTTGAAAACCTCATTAACGGCATCTTCACTTCTCAGGTTATTGGACGAGCACCACCAAACTATTTTCGTAAGTATCGTTCTCAATGCCGGGTCTATCTGCTCATGGTTGTTCACAGCATCTGCAATAGAGCCGTGGAGGATGCTGTAGAGGTCCCTGCCCGTCTCAGGCCCGCCTTCGAAATGCCCGAGCGCATCATCGAGCGTTCCCTCACGCTCCATATTCTTTATAATATTGTGGATATCCCATGCCCTCTTCAAGTTCGCGTGCTGTCTATTTGTAATAACCTCCCCTTCATTCGCAAGGAGTTTCCCCTGCGCATCTTCTGAGTAGCCGCTGAGGGCCTTCACTGCTCCGCCCCTTCCTAGCATATCGCAAGCGAGTGCGAAGAACTCCACATCTATATTATTTGCATTTGCAAACCCACCCCACCTGAGATTCCTTTCGAATAGCATTGCAGATGCCGAGAGAGCGTACCTGGCGCTCATCTCACCTTTCCCTTGGCTATTCAACACCTTAAGCTCGTAACTCTTGCCTTCGATGGTATTGTAGATATCATCTATCCTATTTGTTGATCGTTTCTCCTTAAGAGCGGAAACCCCCATGGCTACACCTCTATGTAATAATACCCATACGGCGTTTAAATCATTAACTGTTGAAAATCAGTATGTCTTTGCCACGAACGCAATCCCACATTCCTTTCCACAGGCGGCACATTTGGCTTTCTTACCTCCTTCGCCCCAGGGCGTTCCCCTGACTTCAGCCCCGGTTGCCGCCCCAATCCTCTCTGAGCATTCGACTGACCCGCACCAGCCGGTTTGTACAATCCCGCCGCGTTTGATGGCTTTCCCAAGACCCTCCAAATCATCTGCAACGTGTATCCTCGACTTGAGATCTGCTTCTGCCATCCCTCTCAGTTTCTCTGAAATATTAACAAATGCAGAGAGGACCTTCTCACCTACTTCATCCTCTGGGATAGCCGTCTTCTCGCCAAACCGGTTCACCATAACAACCTGTTTCTTCTCAATGTCCTTCGGCCCTATCTCTATCCTTATCGGCACGCCCCTGCCCTCCCAATGGTAATACTTCTCACCAGGCCTCGTGTCCCTGGCGTCTATCTTCACCCTGATGCCAGTATCCTTCAGGCATTGGAGCACGCTTCTGCACTTAGTTAATATCTGCTCCCTGTCACCAAAGAAGATGGGGATGATTATCACTTGAATTGGTGCCACGACAGGTGGGAGTATGAGGCCTTTATCATCTCCGTGGATAGACACGAGAAGGGCAAGGCAGCGCATGCTTATCCCATACGATGTTTGGTAAACGTACTGCTTCTTCCCTTTCTCATCATCATATGTTATCCCGTAGACTTTCGCGAAATTCTGCCCCAGGTTGTGTACAGTGCCTCCCTGGAGCACCTTTCCATCAGGCATGAGCATATCAAAAGCAACAGAATAATCAGCCCCTGCAAACTTATCATGGTCCGGTCTCTTCACCAGTTTATACGGGATACAGAGGGCCTTGAAGAAATCCTTGTACACCTGCACGGCCTCAGCTATCTGTTTTTCACAGTCCTCAGCATCGGCATGTGCCGTATGCGCCTCATTCCAGTAGACCTCCCTCCCGCGTATAAGTGGCCTGGTTGCCTTCGTCTCATGCCTATAGACACAGACAGTCTGGTGCATCTTGAATGGCAGGTCTGCATGCGACCTCACCCACAGGTTCAGCATCGGGTGTATCGCGGTCTCAGATGTCGGCCTTATGGCAAGCCTCCTCTCCTCCTCTGGGTTCAGCGGGTTCGTCCATATGACCTGGTTCTCAAAGCCCTTTATGTGCTCCCCCTCTTTCTTCAGGTTCTCTTCAGGTATGAGCAGTGGGAAGAGCATCGGCTGGTTGCCCCGCTTCTCCAGCAGATCCTCAAGTATATTGAAGCATTTACGCATGATTGCGAAGCCCCATCCCATATAGACTGGCATGCCTTTGACAGGATAGCGCATGTCAAGTATCTCCATCTCCTCGAGCACCTTGCTGTACCACTCGGAGAAGTTATCCTTGCTCAGTTTCATGGTCGTAATTATGCGCCGAATCGTTTTAAACATGTCGGCGAGTTCTATTCAAAAGAAGCACGATTAGTTTTCAGCAAGGAGAACCCTGTCAGCATCGCCAGCCAGCCTCAACGCCTCAGCAGCACCCTCAGTCTCCCCAGCCCCAGAAAGCACGTCAGCAATTCTCCTATACGTTCCAGCCTCGCCTTTATAATCCCCGTTTTCCCTTAGAATATCTGCTCGTTTTCCCAATACGCCAGCAGCCTCTTTATGTGCTCCACGTGATTCGTTTTCATCTCCTGCCTGCTTCAGCATCTCAGCCTTGTTCTCAAGAGCGTCCACCTGCTTTCCAAGAGCCCCAATCCGTCCGCTGATATCATCATGCAGTGAGAGTTCGAAGGCAAGGCCATCAATCGATTTTGCCTGCTCGCCATATGCTTCAGCAGCACCTCCATAATCTCCTGCATTCTTCAAGGAATCCCCTTTCTTCCCAAGCTCGTTTATCCTCTTCCTGCGCGCTTTATCAGCCATGCCCTGGTTCTGCAAATCAGTTCCAAACAGTATCGTCATACACGCATATACGTCCGCTTTCTCCTGGCACACTCCTGCAACGCCTGCGTAATCATCGTGTTTCTTAAGCACATTCCCCTTCTTCTCAAGCGCCTTAACTGCTTTAGCGTACGTTTCGCCGGCTTTCCTGTATTCCTTGATTGTCCTCTGCGCATCCGCCATATCCTTCAGTGCATCTGCCATGAGCCCGTATGCAGAAACCTCTCCCTCAATGTTGGTCATCTTCTTGTGGTCATTGGCCTGCTTCTGCCTGACCCCTGCAATCCTATCCAGTGCCCCTATTATTTCCTCATACGCCTCAACAACAAGGTTTGGCGCAACATCTGAAGATCCCTTTGCCAGCCACTTCCATTTCTCAACAACCGGCGTCATCGCATTGACAATGTTCTCTCGTTCATCTGCAAGGTCCTCGATTTGACTGGTTTTCTGAAGCAGCCGAACTCTTGCTTCGAACGCATCAGCCGCCCCTGTGCACTCATCAGTCATCCCCCTGAGATCAGAACCCTCGAGCCTGCGTGCTGTTTCCATGTGGGCCTCTGCTTTTTTGTTGTACTCCTCTGCCTGCATCCCAAGCGCCCAACTACTTGTTTCAGGGTCATTTGTTTTTTTAGACAAATCAAACATCGCTTCATAAACAGCGATTCGTTTTTCACACGTTTCAGCAAGGCTCTTGGAATCCCCCAATCCCCAAAACACGTCCTCAATATTGGAATATGCAGCTATCATCTGCTCATAGGCATCTGATAACGCCCCATAATCATCGCCCTCTTTAAGAAGCCCAACCTGCTTTTCCATAGCACCTACTGCGTTCCCGTATGCGCTAATCTGTTCCCTGCATGCATCCATCTCCCCTTTCTTATCATCGTCTTTACGCAGCACTTCCGCGATCTCCCCATAAACTTTTCCTTGGTTTCCATATTCTTCAGCAGCACGCTCGAATTCCCCAACACCTTTCAGCGCCTTCGCACGAGAGCCATGCATCTCAGCAAGCCCGTTCAGCGCCCCAACTGCCTCTTTCACATCCCCCTTCTTCATCTCGCTTGCTGCAACTTCCCTGAAAAGTCCACTTGCCATGCTCAGTCTCTCTTCGCGCATCGCTGAACCAAACGGCAACCTGTTTCCCCATTTAAGAAATTCATTGGCGCGGGTTGCTTTAACAGAATTAGAGAACGCTCCCCCTATTGCAAGTGTTGCCCTCCTGACTATGCCTGGTTCGCCATGCACTAGACCACTCCCATAAATCATCTCTAGGAATAAGAAGTATATTATGGCGGAATTCTTTTTTAAAGACTTCGCATTTTTGATAAAATTAGTAGTACCACCAGATGTTCTTGTAATCCTCGTATTTCTCCCCGCGGTTCTCCAGCTCCACAAGATAATCATAAATTGATACATCTCTCTGCACATATGGGTGGACCGCAGTGATGTTCTTCTCCCATGGCTGGAACTCATAGACTCTGCAGCCGTCAGGCAGAATGCTTATCACATCATGGTCCTGCCACGCCCTCAGGTGGCATTTCCCAAGTCTTGGGACATTGAATACCGGCTCATCTGTTCTTGTGAGTCCGGGCAGGAAGCGCGCCTCCTCCTTCCTCTCCTGCAACAGGCGCGCGACAGGGGTCCTGTACATCCTCATGCCCTTCTTCCCCTTTGCATAGAACAAATAGTATGGGTCAACTCCTATCCACCTTATCGCCATCCTCAATGCGCACGTCTCGAACTTCCTGCTGTTCTCAAGCGTAAACACCTGCTGGTTGTAGAAGCTCACTCCCTTGTTCTTCAGCCTGCCCACAGCAGCCTGGGCCTCAGGCGTAACCTCGTATGGGTGCTCGAAATGAGTAACAATGCAGAGTTCCCTTCTCCCGGGTTTGTGGTATCCCAGGAGCATGTCAGCAAGCTCGCGCGTGAACCTCATGGGCATCACCACGGGTGTTCTCGTACCTATTCTTACCCTGATTATGTTGTCCATTGATTCCACTTCATCAAGAATCCATTGTAACTCATGGTCTTCCATCACAAGCGGGTCCCCGCCAGTAATAAGGATATCAAATATCCCCTTATGCTCCCTGAACCAGTCCAGTGCTGCCTCAATCTTCTCCCGTGGAGCCATGGCCATTGGGCTTAGCACCTCATCGACCTCCCAGTTCCGCTGGCAATACACGCATATCTGGCTGCAGGTGTTGTATGGTTTCAATATTGCAACATTCGGGTATCTTCTGGTGACAAGGTCAATCGGACTGGTGTCCGCCTCCATCATGAAATCCATCTGTTCCTTCCTGTCGTGCTTGTACTCGACCATAAGTTTCGCATATCTCAGCGGAGGAATGACCTGCGCGCGTATTGCATGGTCATATCTTCGGCTGGTATTGTCATCCATAAGCGAGGCATAGTATGGGGTAACCCCGAACGGAATCCTGTTCTTCACAGCCATATCTATCCCTTCCAGTTCCTCATCAGTGAGCGGGACCCAGTCCGCCAGTCTCTCCGAATCCCTTGCAACGCGCTTAAGCTGCCACCTGTAATCATTCCAGTCCTCCTCAACAGCCCCCTCTGCTTTCAGAATCCTCTTCTTGTTCTCCTCTCTCCTCTTTATCACTTCTGGGTAGAGGCCTGTTGGATAGCGCTTCATTTTGCTGAAAACCTCCTCAGCATCATTGTCCAGATGCTTGGAACGCTCAATTGCAGCCGGGCGGTCGTACATCTTCAGGAAAGGTGGCAGTTCCTCCTCTGGAACAATGCCGTTCTTTGAGTACAGTCCGGATAAGCCAATTATCCCCTTGAAGAGGTGGAGGAACTCGTAAAGGAATCCCTGCGATGGGTCAACATCTACTTTCTCCTTGCGTGCAAGTTTCCACAGGTATCCAAGTACACTGAAGCCAGCGAGCCTCTCATTCTTCGGGATGAGGAAGTTTTTCATGACCTTCAGGCACGCCCTGGTATTCATCTTCTCCATCGCGTGGAAACCGACTTTTTCGTAGTAGAATTCCCTGTCCAATTCGTTGAAATAGGTGTAGAGCCCGTCACGCGCCTCCCAGACAGTACTGCTGTCAAGCAGAATGCGTTTTATTGCCTGGTTAGCGGCCCACACATCATTAAGCGAAATCTCTTCCATAAAACCACTATAAAATTAGTGTTCACTTCCCCATTATGGGAATTATTGTTTAAAAATATGGCATTGCTTCCAAGAGGACGAAGTACTCACATTTAAGTAGATTTATAAATCTATACAAACATATATCTTTTCAGATATATATGAAAAAAAAGTGTCCCCAGATGCGCTTCTTCATGAAAGGCTTCCTGGAGATGTTCATACTTTCGGAAACATCAAAGAGGCCAACCTCTGGCAAGGAGATAATGGATTCGATGAGGGATATCACTGGGGATGGCTGGAACCTAAGCCCCGGTGCGACATACCCCGTTCTCAGGAAGATGGAGAAGGAGGGGCTTGTAGCGGCAAAGCTCGCACTAGGGGAAGGGAGGAGGAAGATACTCTATGAATCGACAGCGAAGGGAAGGAAGAAGCTCGTAGCATTCAGGATCCACCTGATTGACAAATTCGGAAATATATTCCGTTTATTCCTCCCTTTGACAATTCACGTTACGCATGATGATTTGGACGAGGGTACCCAAAAGAAGATACTGGAGCTTTCGACCCTGTTTATGGAGAACCGGGCCAGCCTCCTCCGCGCCCCACCAGGAAAGCTTGCTTCAGAGGTTGACAAGATGCTGGCGGCAGTCAAGAGAATCAAGAAGCGAAGGGAAGGAAGATGAACGACGATATTATTGTTGCACAGAAACTTTGCAAGAGCTTCGGCTCGTTCAAGGCAGTGAAGGACCTGGACCTCACAATAAAGAGGGGCGAGGTATTCGGTTTCCTGGGCCCAAACGGGGCCGGGAAGAGTACCACAATAAACATATTCACAACAATGCTCGCACCAACGAGCGGAACTGCAAAAGTGGCAGGCTATGATGTCATAGAGGACGGGCATAAAGTCAGAGGGAGCATAGGCATAGTCCCGCAGGAGGTATTGCTTGAGGCGCAGCTGAGCGCCAGGGAGAACCTTGAGTTCTACGGGAAACTCTACCACATGGACCGGGAGACAATGGACGAGAGGATTCCGGAACTGCTGGAGATGGCGGGGCTCACCCAGAGGGCAGATGATCAGACGAAGACGTTCTCTGGCGGGATGAAGCGCAGGCTTGAGATAGTCAAGGCATTCATGCACAGGCCCGCAATAATAATCATGGACGAGCCGACGATAGGGCTCGACATCCAGACGCGCATGGTGATATGGGACAAGATAAAGGAACTCAACAGCAAGGGCATAACAATCTTCATAACCACGCATTACCTTGATGAGGCAGACCTCCTGTGCGACAGGATAGCCATAATGGACAAGGGCGAGATAAAGGCCATGGGGACACCAGAGGAGCTCAAGCACATTGTTGGGAGGGAGAAAGGCGCTGTTGTAGAGCTCGAATTCAGCGGCCCGGAGAAAGAATTCATTGAGGGCATGAAACAAATCTCAGGGAAATATATGATGCGAAAGAACCACGGCAAGAAAATCTCGTTCTCCTGCAAGAACCCAGTAGATGCAATCAAGAAGACCCTTGAGCTTGCGTCAAAATGCGATGTGAAGATAGTGCACATAACAATGCGCGAACCATCCCTTGATGACGTGTTCGTGCATTATACCGGCAGGGCAATACGCGAACAGGGCGAGCAGAATACGCAGAAAAAGTTCCTTGCAAAGATGAGATAGGCGATACGATGATTAGGACACTAACCGACACACACACGATATGGGAAAAGGAGATGCGCATATGGGCAAAGACTCCTGCAATCAGCTTGGGGAGGGCTTTCATAATGCCATTCATATGGCTCGTCATATTCGGGAGTGTTTTCGGGGGCTCTGCAACCCATGTCCCCATTGCGTTGGTGATGGAGGACGATGGGCACAATGCCCAGGCATTCACGCAGCTGCTCATGGAAGGGAATTCCCTAAAAATCACTGCGAACACCAATTACCAACACGCACTTAAACTGCTCGAGAACAGGGCGGTCGCGGCAGTGATATTCATCCCGCCGGATTTCTCAGATAATATCGATGCAGGGGAAACAGGGAAGGTGCACGTGAGCATAGATGCCACAACTCCTCTCCTTGCAGGAACGGTCAGTTCAAGGCTCATGCAATCCCAGCAGGCATTCAAAAACAAACTCATGCTGGAGTACATGGCTCCAGAGAGCCGGCAGCTGGTTCAGAGCATAGATGTACAGGAGAACGTCCTTTTCGGCAGGGGCATGAGGTACCTGGATTTCATGGCAGCAGGTGTCGTTGTCCAGGTAATCGTTTTCACCTCGCTCTTTGCAGGCGGGCTTGGGTATATAATGGACAGGGAGATTGGGACATTGAAGATGGTCATGGCCGCCCCAATAGACAAGATGGCGATTGTTCTCGGGAAGATAACTGCAGGGGTGACGCAGGCCACGCTCTCAGGCGGGATAGCGCTTGCGCTTGCGGTAATAATGGGGGTGCAGATAAAGACCGGAGTCATGGGCCTGGCGCTCGTGTTCATCATGCTCGCGCTGGTGGCATTCGGCTTTATCGGGATGACTGTCGCATTTGCGACGCGCATACACTCGCTTGAGAGCTTTTCGATGGCGATACCGACAATCATAATGCCTGTGTGGTTCCTTTCAGGCTCCCTATATCCGATAGAAACAATGCCAGCATGGCTCAAGCCTTTCGCAGTGCTAAATCCGCTCACGTATGCGACAGAGGCTGTGCGTTCGCTCATGGTCCGGGGAGTCATATGGTCCTCCCTGGCATTCGATTTCATTGTCATAATCCTGTTCTCGGTGTTAATGGTATTCATTGGAACGAAAACGTTCAAGAGAACGCTTTAGAAAAAGAAGGTGATATGGATGAAAGTAGGTGCAGTTTTGGTTTTCCTGCTGATGGCGATTTCGCTCGCCTTCCCGCAGAGCGCGACAAGCTACATAGTCTTAACAGATGTGGTTACCTCCCCAACTGAGATATATGCGGGGGATGACGTGAACCTCAGCCTGAAACTATATAATATATACGACTATACAGCGAATGACGTGCTCATCCAGCTTGTTGGCTCGTATCCATTGGTTGAGGTTTCACCCACGCAGGCGCATAAGATGAATTCCATCCCATCCGGCATAAACCAACCAGGGCTCGAGCCAATTGTTTTCAGGCTGCACGTGGACCCGAACGCAGCTGCAGGGACATATGGCGTAAGCATAGTTGCCACCTATTCGAGCGTGATTGAGACGAAGCTCCCAAACGGCGCGACAAGCACGCTGGCGACAGTCCGCTCAGACACGATGCCGATATCGATACGTGTCAGGGGGGCGCCGCACCTATCTGCAAGCGTCCTTTCCCAGGGGGTCGAGCCCGGTGTGAAGAGCACTATCACGTTCTCCATAATCAACGAGGGGACGGATACTGCGAAATCGGCTTCCATCTCGCTTGGTTCAACAGATACGTTCGAGATTCTCGGGACCCCGGCAACAAGCGTTGGCGACATTGAGCAGGGAATGAGCATCCAGGTCTCGTTCTCACTCAGGGCCGATGAGAATGCATTGAGCGAGAAGCACGAACTCCCAATAACACTGAAGTACAGGAATAAGTATGGGAAAGAGTTCGAGTACTCCATGAATGTGCCGATAACAGTCAGCGTCTACGAGCCTCTGCTGGAGATGTCCGTGAGCGATATGACCGACAGGCCCAGGGCAGGGGATGATGCAGCGATACTGCTTGAGATAAGGAACCGCGGGGACGGGCTTGCGAAGAACGCAAGAATCGAGGTCGCCGGCTTTGGGCCGATAGAGGTGAAATGGCCGACAGACAACATATCCCTTGGGGACATACCAGCCGGCGCAATGAGGGCAGCAACCGTGAAGGTGAAGGTTCGGGATGGAGCAATAGAGCAGGCAGTCTCCCTCCCAGCAAGGGTGAGCTACTGGAACTCAAACAAGCAGGAGCTGTATGACATCAGGGATTATCTCCCAGTCGAGCTGGAGCGTTCAGCAAACTTTGTCATACCCGATTCGAAATCAGAGCTAAGGCCAGGGGACATGTGGGGGCAGGTCACATTCACAATAAAGAACTCGGGAAACGCCCCTGCAAAAGAGGTGAAGGCAACTCTCAACACGCAATACCCGATAATCCCTAGCGGGAAGGAGCAGTACCTGGATATGCTTGCCCCAGGTGAGAACGCGACAATCTCGTTCCACGTGGACATAGACTCTGACGCAGTGCCACAGGAATATCCGATAGACATCTACTTCCAGTGGAAGGAGGACGGGGACAGGAAGCACTCCACAAGCAAGGCCCATTCGCTCGGAGTGCTTAGCGCGCTGGATGATTTTACGATGTATTGGGTGATTGGCGGGTTTGTGCTCTTGGTGTTCGCCATGATGGCGCTCAAGAAGTTGAAGGGGAGGAAACGATGATTTACTTCAGCGAAACCAAAGCATAGGTCCTCTCAAAAACACAGGAGACCATTCAGGGTTCGGAGAGATGAGCACAACATTTATATTCATTCCACGGGAACACTGTTACTGAATGAATTCAAGCTCAAAGGATTCCAAAAGGGGGATATTTTTCACTCTTGATGTAGTGTTCGCCCTCCTAATCCTTGTCTCGCTCTTCTCAGTGTTCATGCTACTCTCAGTTGAGACAATATCAACCGAGAACATGCACCAGCTCCTCACGTTCCAGGCAGAGGATGCGGTATCTGTCCTTGCCAAGACAACGCTTGGGGAAGTCAAGTACCTGCCAATTGTCAAGAAGATGGAAAGGGAAGGGGCACTTGTGCAGATAGATGATGACTACAGCATCATGGAAGTGGCAGGGGCCCTGTGGGCAACAAATGATACAGTCAACATGGTATACGCGAGCACACTCATCAAGGAGGTGCTCGGGCCGTCAATGCCCAAAAACCTCAACTGGCGCGTGACAATAGATGGCGATGTGGCTTACCAGACCAGTTCCATGTCAAATGCAAGGTTAATGAGCACTGTCAGCAACAGGATGGTCTCAGGATACATGAAGGGAAAACCCCACCTGGGTTATGCTGCACGGGCTTTCCTGAGCAACATAAAGGGAAAGAGCGAAAGCTCATATGTATTCTTTGGGGGGTTCACTGGCCAGGGAAATGTCACCGGAGTCATGAGGGACATCCCGGCTGACGCAAACATAACAGGCCTTTACATAGAGGCAAGGGCAGGCTCCCCGTTCTGGCTCTATATAAATGATATCCAATGCCAACTAATCTCGATAAACGAGTCAGACACAGGCTACCTGAGCTGGGACCTGTCTACATCACCTGATTGCACGGGGCTGGTTACTCCAGGAGGAACCAATGTGTTCCAAATGGACTTCACCAGTGAAAACATCACACTCCGGTACTTCGGTGGAGGTTACATAAGGGCAACATATTCAACTGCAACGATGAAACCAATAATGCCCACGAAAATGCGCTACTACTTATCAGGAATCCGCGGAATCATAAACATCTTCGATTCATTCTTTGTGCCCGGGAACATAACAAGCATAACTGGCTGGCTGAATCTTTCAAGCAATTACACAACATATATGAAAATAGGCAACGCAACAATCTTTGAAAGGGAATTAAACCTTGGAACAGCGTTCGAGGAGTATATGCTATCCAGCAGCGATATAGAGGTTAACCTAACGGACAACTCCCTTTCCTTCAACGCAGTTTCCAACAGGACAGTCCCAGTGCGATTCGGCACTCCTGAGGCGACGTTTGTTTTCGGGGGCAAGGACTCGGATGTCGTGCTTGTTAATGACGTCTCAGGGAGCATGGCATTGTGCATGGACCAGGATGATGGATTCTGCGACTCGTGCGGCGCAAGCGGATCCTGGTGCGACCATGGGGACGGAACCGAATCATGCGGGTATGAGGGCTCCTTCTTCTATGACAACGGAACAATCCTCTGTTCATCAAGGCTTGCCTCAGCGAACTGCACCCTCCCAAATAATGAGAAGAAGATAGAGACATTGAAGGGTGCTGCGAAGAACTTCCTCGACATATTATTCAGTGCCGGGGATAATCGGGTCGGAATCGTTGACTACTCTTCCGAGAAAGAGGGAAACGTGGTTCTCCCGGATATCGGCGTGAGTGACGTCAAGGTGTATCCTGATAAGGTGCGCCCAAAAATACCATATAACTACACATTCGTGGTGAACATAACGAACTATGGGTTCGCCCCAGTTCTCCAACCGTTCACAGTGGCACTACTGTTCCCATATGTTCCAGAGGAAGTCGTCCCCCTGATGAACTTCTCAGTTGACCCGCCCCTGAACCCAGGACAGACGATAACGCTGAACAGGACTGTTGAGCTCAATATCTCCACTGTCGACATGGGTTATATAATCGCATGGGCGGATTGCGGCGGAGCTCATGGGCCTGGATTTGGCCTAGCTCCAGTGCCTGGCCTCTGCCCACCTGAAGCGGACGGCTTTGGGGTAATAGAAGAGTACAGTCCATTGTACGACGGGAATTATACCTGGCTTAATATGCTCTCAGAACCCAGGATAAACAACTTCAACGTCACAACATGGGAGATGGGGGTTGACCTCGTTTCATCAATCGTAATGATGAACAGCACCCCACACAACACCTCACAATCCATAAGCAACGACCCCTGGGTAAGGCATCCAGTCATATGCACCTCAGAGACCCGCGACCCGTACAACCAGACGATGTTCGTCTATTTCAACGTCACAAACCGCGGCAAGCTCAACGTTACCGACAGCTTCAACATCACGCTGATGCGCTGGAACGAGAAGTGCAGCCAATGGGAGACGGTGGGCATTAAGAATAATACAGGCTCTTATGGGCCAACACAATGCATACACCTTTCTGGTGTTTTCTACTGTCTCTCTGATGGAAACCCAATGACAATCATGAGCTATCACGATTGGACTTTAAACCCACTGGATGATGAAGAGGTAATGTATGCCGACGCTACGTTCTTATGGAACTTCACATGGGATATTGAGAACTACACATCTACGCTCGGCGCAGCGTGTGATGATTTCGATACCTCGGACCCGTTAAACGTGCAATACTACAATAACACCCTGTTCGAACTCATAGTGGCCGTTGACCTTGAAGAAAACGTCCCCGAAGGAATCGAGTCAAATAACAACGCGAGCTGGGACATATACCTACAAAGGCCAGATATAACGATACAGTATTCCCTGGGCATAGAGCCGCCCGCAAGATGCGAATATACCGGCATATACTCAAGGACATGCGGGAACAGCCCATACTGCAATTTCTGCGGCATCCAGGCCTCTGACCTTACCCAGACACAGTCTATGATGAACGCCACAATTAGTTATTATGGCAACTGTCCGGTTCCTGAGGAATTCCATGTTGCGTTCTGGACAAAGGATGACTGGTGCATTGACGGCACATCCAGCACTTATGCTTGCCAGACCCCTGTAAGTTACAACTACTCGTTCACGCAGGACTGCTCGTGGGAGTACAGGGGGGATTGCATTGTGCCTGCGTCAGATTCCATGTATTCTTATAAGTGTGAGAATATAATTCCCTCAGGCCTTCCACTCTATGTCTACATCAAGAACATGACAAATTATGGAGGCACGCCTTTTGGGGTTCCACCCCTTGATAGCTGCACAGATACCTATTCAAGCTGCATCATAAAGGCGCGCAGCGTTGGCCTAAGGCAAATAGGGGCAAGGGCGGACAACGACTGGGTGGTCGGTTGCGGTTGGGGTGGCTGCTTTGACCAGAGGAAGAGCGAGACTGACTTCGGTTCCGCAGTGGGAGAGGTGCGGGAATACAATAACTGGAAGTATTCCAACATAACCACGAATTTAAAGCCAGACCTCAGCTCCTCGATGCAATGCAACCTGCCAGCAGAGGAGTACAGGTACGGTTATGGTCCTGTTGAGTGCACGGTGTGCTTCTCAAACGCGAGCAGGGGCGCTGTGTGGAACTATAATCTAGAGCGCAAGGTGACTCTTTCGAACGCACTATATCATTGCACTGCATACAGTCCTATATGCTGGCCAAATGCCCAAAAGATAAACGTGAGCCTTTATGCCAACTGCAGTGCCTGCTCGACTGTCCCAAGCCCGAGCGGGTGCAGTGATGATTTCGGAATGATGGGTGGGTCTAATTGTTGGACTGGGAACTGCCATTGCCTCACTGGAGGGGGTTCAGCGACCCTGGATTGGGGTCCATTTTCTAAGACCTTCACGGAAGACTATTCTTTCTGCTCCGTGGCTGACCCATCTCAAAAAATTTCTGAGACAAACGAACTCAACAATCACAACCAGTTCACCTTCAGTAAGAAACCTTCCGACATCTTCCCTGACAACTGGAAAATCCAAAATGTTCCTTTCTACCAAATCCCCGGAGTCACATACGCAGCCAATGGAACAGTGTATACCTGCTACGGCGCAGGGACCAAGACTCTCTGGCCCAACACCTGGAGATATGCACTTGTGGGATACGTGAATGTCAGTGCTGATGGTCCGTGCAGCTTTGTTGAGAATTTCACCATAGGTATTGGGAATGCTGGCGGGGGGAACAAAACAGCATATCTTTATACCTTCGAACCATATACGGGTTATGCTAATTCCGAGTCCGTGCTGGTATACAAGGAAGCATTCACGAATGTCTCAAAGCAGCTTGCAGACAACAATGTGAATCCTGGCGACCGTACGTACTTCTACGTGTTTTGGGATGGTAAGGCAATCGACGGCATGGAGGATTATGAGAAATACTACAATGATGATTCCATCTCCCTGTACACTGTTGTGAACGAGCCTGAGGGGGCATGGGGAGGGTCATACTACCACTACCCTGCAGAAACGAGCTATGTGAACAACTGGTTCACAAGCGATACTTTCAAGATAAATTACGAGGCGCCCGACTTGCTGATTGAAGAGATGAACATAAGCGAAGTGGATGATGTCTACACAATCAACCTCAGCATCCTTAACAATGATACCTCTCTGGGACAGTGCAACACAAGCCTGCAGAGTTCATTCAAGGTAGGGCTGTATGAGAACGCGACATCCGTTCCTGTGCTTGTGAACGAGACAACCATCACGAACATTGACGCATTGGGCACGAGGTCCGTGCAGTTCATATACCACCCTCCTGAATTCAGGCACATGAAAGTAGTCGTGGACTACGATGCAGAGATATTCGAATCAAACGAGTGGAACAACCAAGAATCCTTTGATGTCACCGTGAGCGGAGGTGCGGACGCCCCGGAGGCAGAGCACAACACAGACGTACTCCTCTCAGGGACAACAACAAGGGGAACATCGCTCCTGCTCTCAGGCGCCACCCCAAAACCAAAGGGGAGGTCGGTGAGCCTAGATCTCCCGGGTCCAATAATCAAGTGCACGGTTGCTGCAAGCCCAGACGATGCAACAGGCCCGTTCACGAGCACGGTCAGGATAACATCCTGCACAGTAGTGCCACTGCCCTTCTTCTGCTCAATTGATTGCGGTATGGGAGGCCTTGGTTTACTGATAGATTGCGGTATGTCAGCGAGCTGCGCCTACCCTGCAGTGGCAGTTGACACATTGTACACTGTAACAGGGGGATGTGGAGCCGCTTCATGCACAGACAGGGTGACAGTAAGGGCACCCGGAGTCCCAACCTGCACAGGCATGACAGCAACTCCGAACTCCGGCAATCCGCTAAACGGAGTAACAGTGGAAGCAACATACACCAATGCGGAAGGGTTCACAGTGGACATGCAGTGCAACACAACAGGAGCGCCAGTGCAGCAGGCAGTTGTAGCTGGAGGAAAGGCATCCATAACATGCAACTATGGAACCGTCCCAGCAACTCATAATCCATCATCCAACTATACAGGCACAACCTGTTCCACAACAGCAACAGTCCTGGACTTGAGTTCCGCTTACTGTACTGTAACCCCCGGTCCATCCAGCGGAGTAGTCCCACTCTACAGCACAATCTCAGTTGACTTCTACAACTACCCCACAAGCGGTTCAGCCACAATATGCTGCAACGGGACGTCAAACTGCACCGACAGTCCGATATCGTTAGATTTCGCCAGCACAACATGCCTCTACACAACAGCGGGTATCTACACCCCAACTGCCAATTACTCTGCGTTGACATGCAGCAATACTGTGAATGCCATGGCAAACCAATGGGATGGATATGTTTGTCCCACCCCCGGAGACGACCACTTATGGGTCAACGCTCCGGCATACAGGAACTTCCCGATGTACGATGACAGCATAATAGCGAGACTCGACCTCGCCAACACCACTGAGAAAGGCCCGCTCTATGACCATATAGAAAACCACACAGAAACGCTTCACAGGACATGCATATGCTGCGGATTACTCGAGGCAGTTGATATGCTCGCCAACGATACACTGCGCCAGACATTATACAGGCCTGGGTCAATAGTCCTTATGAGTGATGGGAAGCCAACTGACGGCTGCCTGCAATTGCAATCGAAGTTCCCCGGTGCAGTCCTAACAGGCGATCCAATACAGGATACAATCGAGGCTGCATGCTACGCATATAATACGAAAAACCTGACTGTTTATACAATAGCATTCGGCTCCCTTGCAAACGCCACCCTCATGAACGACACAGCAGTATGTGGTGGAGGAGAATCATACACTGCCAACAACAGCAATGAGCTTGTCCAAGCCTATCAGGTAATTGCGGACAGGATTCTGAACTTCTCCTATTCAAGCCAGAGCATCGAGATAACGGGTGAAGGATTCGTTGATTCCATACTTGACCCCAACTCCTATCTGGAGTTCACCTATGAGCCATACATCCAAGAATTCGGGTGGAACGATATCACAATATATCTGGAGAGCCCAGAATTCTCCGGCTGCACAGGTGAATTCAATATATCCGATGCGATTGAAGTATACGATGCTATTGCCACTTCCTATTCTGGCCTCTACTGGACGAGCAAGCTCGACGCGAATGGCATAAGCTCCTATGATATGATGGACTTCTGCCCATCATGCAGCAGTTACAAGGAGCTTGGTGACCCATTCAATATGGGATTTGACCCAGCGTTGCTCAAACTAACCGAGGAGAATGAGCTCATTTATACACTGGGAAACATCCCCGGAGACAGTGTCGAAGCCTGCGGAGAGCACAACAAACTAATCTACAAGGCGAAGTTTGCAGCAGCAGTTCCGTTCTCAGACGTCCTCCCAGATGCGAAGGGCATGCCAGTGGAAGTCTTCTACGATTTGGATAGTGACGGGGTTGCGGATGACAGCGTTGTTATACCCATGGGCTCTGGGCTGGTCGGGATACCATATGATGACATCAACCTACCCCAACCCAGGACAATAGACTACCTCTATGCGAACGAGGTGGGAACCAACTCACTCGCATACTCATTCACACAGCTCCTCAATGAGCTGAACTACTTCACCACTGGGGGGGAAACAGGGTACGCAGGTTCATCTACAAACCCAATAGACATCTACCTGGACCCGGAGAAGGTGGTATTCCGCTCATCCTCAATATACGAGGTTCCGTACATGTGGGGCCCGGTGGACGTGTCTGTCAACATCTGGGTCGAATAACTAGTTTCTATTTACAGTATTACCTTCACCCCAGGCTTCTTCGCGAATGGGGTGACATCCCCAATATCAGCTGCGCCTGTCACGTATCTCACAAGCCTTTCAACCCCAAGCCCACCACCTGCAGACGGCTTCAGTTCCCCTCTTCTTGCGAGTTCCAGATATGGCGCGAACGAGCTTGTGGATTGGCCACGTTCTCTGATTTTCCTCACTATCACATCATGCTCCCATTCCCTTTCCCCTCCTGAGAGCGCCTCACCAAATCCCTCTGGGTAGGTCAGGTCATAGTTCAGGTGGCGCCCCGGGCAGTCAGGGTCTTCCCTATCGTAGAATTCCCTCTTCAGGTTCGTTATCCAGAAGAGCCCGGTGGCTTCCCTGCTGAGTATCGAATCATAATCCTTCCCATACTCCTCAAGAGCATCCACTGAATCGAATACTCCGAACGGGCCTGATGGAGCAGACAATTTCCTGTCTAGCAATTCAAGCTCAGCACCGCATTCCTCGATAATCCGTTTCAGGGTATGCTCCATCATCTCCTCAATGAACGACATGAACTCACCCCTACCCGTTCCCTTGAATTCAATATCTACCTGGGAGAAGTCTATGAGGTGTCGTTTCGTATCTGCTAAGCCAGCAGCTTTCTCGAGCCTGATGTTCGGCGACACAACATACACCTTGTCGATATGCGGCGACATGAGCGATATCTGCTTGTGCATTATCATGCTCTTGGTAAGCGCAAGCCTCTGGCCGCAGTACTGAATATCCGCATCGAATACCGAGTGGCACAGCGGGTCGGTTATCGGTGACAGCATCACCGGAACAATCTGGATCACCCCCGCAAGATACAGGTAGTCATGTATGGCCTTGAGCGCAGTGCTCTGGATTCTGAGCCTTGCTGCAAGTTCAACTGATTTTATCTTTTGTATGAGTTTCTGCATGATGAACACCTCCTGATGAATACGCGAACCAAGGGAATATATTAATCATCCTATTTTTTTTATCAAAATGTCAAAAAAAGTAAAAGTTTATAAAGAAATACCGACATAATGTCAACATGTACGACGAGAAAAATAGACTGATATTAAGGGAACTCAAGAGGAACAGCAGGGATTCAACCGCACACATCTCGAGAAGAACCCACATCCCAAGGGTCACTGTTCACGAGAGGATAAGGCGGATGAAGGAGAAAGGGGTGATAAAGAGGTTCACAGTAATGCCTGATTACAGGCTCATCGGCCTAAGCACAACCGCATTCGTCCTTGTCTCGTATGACCCGCACTCCAAACCAACACAGCGCCAGCTCGCTGAGAAGATAGCGAAGATTCCAAACATCTATGAAGTGCATATACTCGCAGGGGAATGGGACATGCTGCTCAAGGTGAGGGCCAAATCAATAGAGCATGTGGGGAAACTTGTAGTTGACAGGCTCAGGGAGACAGAGGGAATAGGGAAGACAGTAACAATACCCTGTTTCGAAACAATAAAAGAAGAGCCATAATGGTTATTTTCCGATTTTTCCAATCATTTTTGGCCAAAACCTAGATAAGCTTCCATGATCATTAATAATTCCTGATTCTAATCAAGAGGTGGTGTGGTTGTTTAGGAATAACAGGAGACCCGATGCTGGAATAAATTTTAGGGACCAAAGAGATAGTGGGGGATTCAAAAAACTTACCCCATCTACTGATGGACTTGCAACAAGGATGTTCCCTAAGGACATATGGTTTCCCAGAATAGGTGTCGGGGAGATATTCAGAGATGCTCCCTCGCAGGATGATGCTTTCAACAGGTATATTGGTGCGATGAAAAAAACAGGCGATAGGCAGGCTTTATGCACTGGCGCAGACCACATATCCGAATATGTTTCAACAGTTGAAGAAAGACAGCAGGCAATCGAACAGCTGACGGTATTACTCGGTTCCTCTTTTGCAGACGTTACTAGTTCAGCAGCAAGAGCACTTAAGAAATTAAGGGCAACAGATTCAATAACAAGTATGGAAGCAGCACTTGGGGCTGAGACGAACAATCACGCAAAGGATTCGATCGGGTATGATCTCTCAAGACTTAAGGGAATGCCATTTCAACCAACTGAGCCTGCATCATTCAAAACACTTGTTACAGGATATGTTTCTGAGTTGGAGAAAGACGGACAAGGAGGAGATAAAACAGTAATTGCAATAAAAAAGGCACATAAAATAGAATAAAAAGAGGGAATTATTCCCTCAACTTCTCCACGCCGTTAACACAGTGGACTATCTTTCCGTCCTTCAGTGCATCGATAACCTGGTGCGCAATATCTATCCCCACATTCTCCTGCGCTTCCTTTGTTGATGCGCCTAGGTGCGGAGTCATCAGCACCTGCTCCATGTTCACAAGCGGAGAGTCCTTTGGCGGCTCGCTTTCCCACACGTCAATTGCAGCACCGGCAATTTTTCCTGACTTAATGGCCTCTGCAAGCGCCGCCTCGTTGACCAGTCCACCCCTGCCAACATTTATCACATACGCCCCATCCTTCATCTTCTCGAACTCTTCCTTATCGAGCGTGTATTTGGTTTCAGGAGTCATTGTGAGGTTTATGCTTATGAAATCGGCCTGCTTCAGAAGTTCCTCAAGCTCCACCTTCTCAACCCCCCACTCTTTCAATAATTCTGGGGGTTTTGAGCGGCTCGTGCCAATCACTTTCATGGAGAAGCCTGCTGCAAGCTTTGCAATTATTTTCCCGACATTCCCAACGCCGATTATCCCCAGGGTCTTGTCCTTCAACTCACTTCCAACGAACCTCTTCCTGTCCCATTCGCCCTTGGACATGGAAGCATGCCCTTTGTGGATGTGTCTCGCAAGGGCATGCATCATGCCCATCGTGTGCTCTGCAGCGCTGTTCACGTTCCCGAGCGGGGTGTTCATCACAACAATGCCCTTCTCTTTCGCAACAGCCTTATCCACGTTGTCTGTTCCCACCCCTGCCCTTCCAACGACCTTAAGCTTGGCAGCAGCTTCGAGAACAGGCTTCGTGACTTTAGTTCCGCTCCTCACAATTATCCCATCATAATCCGGAATCTCTTTCACAAGCTCCTCCTCGCCCATACCTGTCTTCACAATCACCGAAAAGTCCGACTCCCCGTCAAACACGGCAAGTGCCTTATCTGAGAGCTTGTCTGAAACCAATATCCTATACACCATACATTTCACCTCAGAGTTTTCCAATAACATCTTCAAAAGCATTGAGCAGTTCATCGAGGTCCTGTTCAGTGGTGTCTCCCATATGCGCTATCCTGAATGTGAGCTTCCTGCCTTCCTTCTCAAGCTTCTCATTCAGCTTCCTGTACCCCTTATCCACAGAATAGCCCTTCTCACGCATCATGCCCTGCATCTTCTTCAGGTCCATGCCCTTCGTATCAACAATGCATGTCATGGTAACTGACTCATAGCCAGGCTCAGGGAAGATTTCATAGCCCATCTCCTTCGCCCACTCCCTTGTCTTTTCAGCGAGCTTTTTGTGCCTCTCAAACCTCGCATCAATCCCCTCCGCCATCATCTTATCCAGCTGGTAATCGAGCCCATACATCAGGCTTATGACTGGAGTGTATGGTGTCTGGTCCTTATCATATGATTTCTTGAGGCCAATCAGGTCGAAGTAATAGCCCCTGCCATCAACAGTCTCCGCTTTCTTGAACGCCTTCTCGGATACGGCGGCAACAGCTAGCCCCGGAGGAAGCGCAAATGCTTTCTGAGAGCTCGCCAGGCACATGTCAATCCCAAGCTTGTCCACTTCTATTTTCACTCCGGACATGGAGCTTACGGCATCCACAAGGAACAGGACATCAGGGTATTTCCTTACTACCCCGGAGAGTTCTTCAAGGTTGTTCATGACTCCTGTGGACGTTTCGTTGTGCGTAATGCATATTGCATCGAACTCGCCAGTCTTGAGCTTCTCATCAACCATCTCCGGCTTTATCGCTTTCCCATAATCAACTTCGAGTTTCTCCGCATCCTTCCCGCAGGAGACGGCTATGTCATACCATTTCTTGGAAAACGCACCGTTCACGCAATTCAAAACCTTCTTCTTGACAAGGTTCCTCATCGCCGATTCCATGAACCCGCTTCCACTGGAAGTCGAGACCAAGACTGCGTTCTCAGTATAGAGCAGCGTCTTCAGTTTTACCTTTATCGATGCGTATAAATCCTTCATGGCCTGAGTCCTGTGGCCGATCATCGGTTTTGCACAGGCTTTAAGCACATCCTCCTTGACCTCAACCGGGCCAGGTATGTAAAGCACTTCATGGTCCATAATTCCACCTCATTCAAATTCGTATATAAACAGTCCGCTCAGAAGTTTTGGCCAGAAATACGTTGATTTCTGCGGCATCACAATCTCCGGATTCCCAACACCTATGTCCGCAACGGCCTTGAGCTCAGAGAACTCCACAGGAGCCAAGGATACTGCAAACTCATACTCCGTCCCGTCAACCAATTTTTTCATGTGCGAGAAGCCGCTCTCGTTCCCAGGGAGATAATAAAAGTACCTCTTGTCCTTTATGTTCTCAGTCGAGAGCCCCAAGTGCGGGAACAGCAGATGGTCCTGCAACAGGCTGCAGTCCAGTTTCGCAACAGGGTCTGCCTCAACCTCCTTCAGGAGTTCGGGCTTCGCCGTGTACATGAGAATTTTGTCCCTGAAGTAGAATATCATGCTGTGCTTATCAGGCACTTCCAGCTTCCCATGCTCGCTGACATCGAACTCGTCCTTCACTTTTTCAGGAAGGGCCTCAACATCCTCCTTCTTCACAGAACCGACAACCCTGTCATACGCCTGTATCTTTGCGCTCGCAGAAGGGGAGATGTACATCTGCAGGTACTTCTGTTCCATGACAACCGCGCAATGGTACCTGTGGTGCCCGTCAGCTATGTATGCGGGCTCTGATTCGATTGCGCTCTTTATCCTCCCGCCAAGCTCCGAGTTCCCAGGCACCCTCCAAACGTCGTTCTTTATCCCATCCATATCCGAAGTCCCTTCAAAATCAGTACTAAAAGAATACAATTGTTCACCCTTTGAAACCTCTTCAAGGGCGGCAAGCAGCTCTTTTTTCTTATCTTCCATGACACTGAAAACAACACCTATCTGGTAGCCTGTCGCTTTCCTCAGGTTCATCCGGTCCTTAACCTTGTCATCAAATGTCTTCTCGTGCCTTATCACTTTCCCCTCGCTGTAATCAGTCACCTTGCACGCGAGCAGCACGCCAATTCTGGTCATTTCCCCAACAACTTGCCTGTAAACATAATATGCAGGCTCATTGTCCTCAACAAGTTTTCCCTCTGAAACAAGCCTATCCAGCGTTTTCTTCGCGTTCGCATACCTGCCATCCCCTTCCTCCTTCGGTCTCAGGTGTGAATGAATCAGGTTCTCCCTGCCAGACAGGATTTCCTGCAGCGGGGTTCCATACGTTATGACATCATAAGGGGGAGCAACAAACATTTTCGCAAAATCATTATCCTTCGGCCTAATACCTACCAATCCCTTGTTCTCAGGCACATACCCACCTCCACGCGAATAGCCTCTTCTAGAGAACCATATATTAAAGCAAAACACACTTAAACATTTTGGGAGCCAAAGCTCCGGATTACCGTGCGCCCACTTTCGAGAAGCAGGCATCATTAAACAAACTTTAAGTATCTGACCCCCAAAACAGGAGTATGGCAAGAATTTTCGTTACCAGGAGGATTCCAGAAGAAGGAATTAACCTGCTTAAAAATAAATTCGAGCTTGTTATTAGGGATAAGGTGGCTCCCCCTACAAAAGAAGAGCTTATCGAGGGACTGAAGGATGCGGAAGGGGCAATCACACTACTCACAGACAATCTCGATGAGGAGGTACTGTCATCCGCCTCAAAACTAAAAATAATTGCGAACTATGCTGCAGGGTTCGATAACATAAATCTGAGTGCAGCCACAGCCAAGGGAATCTGCGTGACGAACACCCCTGGCGTGCTCTCGGAAACAACCGCCGACCTTGCATTCGCTCTTCTGCTCTCCCTTGCGAGAAGAATCCCCGAGTCAGATGCGTACGTAAAAGGAAGGAAGTGGAACACTGCGTGGAGCCCTATGCTCATGCTCGGGGCGGACATACATGGAAAAACAATCGGGATAGTGGGGATGGGGCGGATTGGCTTTGAGATTGCCAAAAGGGCGAAGGGATTCAACATGAAAATACTCTACACGAACCAGAAAGCAAACCCCAAAGCAGACGAACTCGGGGCGAGGCTGGTTCCGTTTGAGGAGCTCCTCGGGAAGGCGGATTTCATCTCTGTGCACGTTCCGCTCACCAAACAAACAAAGCACATGTTCAATTCCGAAAGCCTTGCGAAAATGAAACGGACAGCATTTCTCATAAACACTTCCAGGGGCGCAGTTATCGACCAGAGGGCCCTTGCAAAAGCACTAAAGGGGAAAACTATCGCAGGAGCCGCGCTGGATGTGTTTGATGAGGAGCCAATAGCCCAGGATGATGAGCTCTTGGAACTCAGAAACACAGTTCTCGTTCCGCACATCGGAAGCGCAAGCTCGGAGACGCGTTCGAAAATGAGTGTGCTAGCTGCTGAAAACATCATCTCATTCTTCGGGGGAAAGAGACCACCCCAGTTAGTGAATGAAGAGGCTTGGAAATAACTATCTCCTGAAAATCTCCTTGAATATACTAATTCCTGCCCCCTTGCTCAGGTACTTGTTGTTGTTCCCGCACTGCGGGTCGAATATGCATGAAGGGCACCCATCAGCACACTTGCACTTGTCTATCCTTGAATATGCCATGCGCATTATTTTCTCGAATTTCTCATAACTTATCTTAGCAAGCCCTGCACCACCTGGCACTCCATCATACACATACATCCTGCCCGCAGGATAGCTGATGCCCCCCAGCTCGCTCGGGTCTGCCCCAGTAAGCGCAGGCATCATGGCTATTGATATGTGCTCAACAGCATGCAGCCCATCACCAAAATTCCTCACCGAAGCGACAATCTCCTCTGGGAAATCCACCCACAGCGCATATGTGTCGAATTCATGGCAGAGAGGCTCGTCGAGCCTTTTCCTTTTGACTATTGTGTTCTTGAGGTAATCTTTCACATTGTACCCGTATATCTCATCGATAACATGGACTTTCCCATATGAAAGGTTCAACCCAAGGACATCCCTCTCGCTTTCCACTGTCTCCACATCAGCGTTCTTTTCCCTCAGTGCAATGGTATATTCGTCGTCATCAACCTCGATTTTCCTCACATGCGCAATCTTCTTCTCTAGGTCAAGCCCTTCTGATTCGTACCTCTCCCCCCCATGCAGATAGATGGCTCCAGGAAAAAGCTCGCCCATTGCAATATGCTCATCACGTTCCCCGATGAACTGTTCCTTCTGGCAATCGTATATTCTGACAGTGCTTGCAGTGCCCCGTATGCTCATCTCCCTGAGCACCTCAACACCCTTCTTTGTTGGTATGGCTCTCCCCGCCCATTCCTTTGCCAGCCCTTTGGAAACGAGGCACGCCAACGCCTCCGCCCCAAGATCTTCCTTACTCGCCGGG
>JBDRKD010000122.1:0-13715 GCA_043814255.1 Microcaldota archaeon | reverse complement strand
GGGTATACAGGAGTTCTGCTATGACGAAGGACGTTTGTAGGCGCATATGCAACACACCTATTTCTCATCAACCCTATTAAAAGTTTTCCAAAGAACCTCACGCCTCTTTCTCTGGGCCTGAGTCTTTTTCCGGTGACTCCGGATCTTCCTTATCGTCTTTCAATTGCCTTGGTTTGTGTTTTAGGGAGTGTTCTATTTTCACAGGTCTTATGCTGGCCAATGTGCCCCTCCTCATACTCAGCGCTTTTGCATGGCCCTTTTTCACCTCGGATTTGAACTTCCTCTCGCTCTTCTTTAGTTTTTCAGAACGATGTTTCGCTGTGTGCGTATGTGTTTGGGCCACTGCACGAAGCCCTAACGAGCGCGTGTCCCCGGATGCAACGAGCCCCTGGTCTAAGAATTTCGCCTGGAGTAGGTCAAACCCCTTATTCTCCTCTTTCTTCTTTTTGTGTTTGTATATGGGTTGCACAGATGTATAGTTTGGTGTTACACTATATAAAGATGCATATTTCATGGCTTTTCTCACGCAGGCTTCCCCACCGCATTCAAGTAGTTTTCTTTTTCACAAACTCTGCCCGCCCCCATTTTTACTAGTATCTATAACGTAATTATGGTTGTTGAAAAGAGTAAAGACCTCGAACGCAGGGTCTCTCTTTGCATTGAATTTCGCCAGGTTCTTGTCATTTGGTTCGTAAGAGGCAATGACTAGTCCGTATATCTCTGCCACCTTTCCGCCTTCCCATCTAACAGCGTAAGTCTTTCCATCAATGACTTCAATGCCCTCCTGGGGCCTCGCCTTCCTTATCGGCTTCAGCATAGATCCAGCCACCCCCAGCCATAATCGGATATAAACAATTCATCTGCTCTTGTTTTTAATGCTACTGCTGGTAGAAACCAATAAATACTGTGGAAATTATAGTTGAGGAATATGAAACTCACACATCTGCTCATCGTTCTGGTGCTTGGGCTGGGGTTATTTGGCTGTACGCAACTAACGGAAACAACGGAAGAAGATTTCGTTGGTGAAAAAGTTGTTTCAATAAAAACTGCGGAAGTATCAGATATCTACGGGGAGTGTAAGAGGATATGTGAGGAAACGTCAAAAAAGAAGTGTTATGATTTATTCGAGATTTGTCGACAAGGTGGTGCATCAGGTATATTTGGTTGTAATGAATATCTTGAACAAAATCCAGACGTGCTCGATAAATATCCCTGTACCTACTACATAGGCCAGAGCGTGGAGGGTTCTGATTCTATGCCGTGCTCGTTTTCATGTAAATGAGTAGGTGGGGTGACCGCATTATTTACCCGAATTTTGACAAGATCCGCCGCCCTATTTTTGCAATATAGTCTACAGCTTCCTTGCTTCTTCCTTTAGAAGTAATGTGTATGAGGTATTCATTTTTGCAAATCCAAAGATGATAATAGTAGACATTTGGATCATTGTACTGACCCCCATAATCATTCTCATTGTTAACACGAAATCTGCTCTGATCCCCATAATCATTCTCGCTTATAAGTCCTTCGACACTGTACAAGTGCAGGGATGAATATTGGTATGTGCCATTTAGGGCTTCGTAATTTGCAAATTTCTGCAATTCAATCACTACCCAGGTATCATTCAGGTTGTTAATGGTGTAGTTACAGAAGCTGTATTGCCCCAGTGATGAATCTTCAATATTCGTATATCCTTCCTCTGTTTGGCAACCAGGTGCAGCGCTCGTCATCCCAAGTTGCTGAAGGTCCTGTTCATTAAGCACCAGCTCCTGGGTTCCTGATGGTGAGTCTTGCGAGCTGTTCACATCTTGCACTGTTGAGCATCCTCCGATAAGTATCAGGAGAATTGCTAAAATTATAGCCAGTTTCATAATATTACCTACATTTTTTACAAGATTTCTCTTTCCCAGTATACCTACCTATAAATAACCTCAACTATTTCTTCTTTGTGGTGATTACAGTGGGGGACTGTCGCCACGTACTTGAGACAAAAGTGACTCAGAACTCAAGATCTTCGTCACAGCACTCTTTAGGAGCGCTCGGAAATATCTTTGTCATCATCGAACAATAAGAAAAATGAGGATAAAGAGATAAAAACTATCCGAATATCGCGCCAAAACCGCTCTCAGCTGCGTTCTCCTCTTCCTCTATGGCCTTTATGACCTTGTCCTCCAATTTCTTGGATGTCCTTTTGAATGTCTGGATTTCAGCTTCCTTGAATTTTTCCTCAGCCCATTGGAAAAACTCAGGCTCTGCGTTTATGTAGATGTAGCTCTTATCTCCCTCTCCACCTACGCCCTTCCCTTCCTTGATATTATAGCCCTGTTTAGAGAAACTCCGGTCTGCATAGGGGTCAGTATCGATGACTTTCTGAATGTTCCCCTTCTCCTTTGACTCATATTCGTAAACTCTTTTCTCCATAACTTCACCTCGTAAATAGGGTGTCATTAATATACAGAATAAAGTTTAAATGGCTTCCTGGGCCTTGTTTTGTTCATAGGGTAGTTTTTGTTCAGGATGCAAAGATATTAATACTCCCTTTCCGTAAGTATTCCAGGTGATCAGAATGGGATTTGAAGAAATCTTAATCGGAGTTGAAGAGAGATTCGAAAAGATGATCAATTTTCTTTGCGTAATCATAGGCGGAATATTCCTATTGTTTGCACTGATAAGTGTATTGGATTACTCCGGAAGAAGCCTGACGTACTCTGCACTGGCAATCGGTTTCTTTATGTTCCCCTTGGCCGCTAGCAAGGTATTGTGCTGTTGTGGAACAAAACCGTTTCCCCCGCCAGTGATGAAGCTCGGAAAGAAAAAATAATTAAGGGAAACCGCATGCCGCCAATATACCTAGGAGATGCTCTTGATATACTTTTTGGGAAGAAGAGCAGCGAAGAGAAAGAGGACTTCAGGAAAACCACTGATTCCCTAAAGGGGTTGGGGTGGGCGTTCGAGAAATTCGATGAGAACGAGAACATAATCTATTTCAAGAAGGGGAGTTGGATTCTGAAGCTTAAGGCTTAATTTTTCTCTCTGGGTAATCTATTTCAAGAGTCCACTGATTATGGATTTCTCCTTCTACGCAGCACCACACCGTATGATCGTTTTCATATAGGTGAAGCATTCTTCCTTTTGCATTTTCCATTATGACCTCTGCCCTAGGTTTTTCTTCGTCTCCCCCCGTGATTATGAGTTTCTGGAAAGGTCGCTTGTATTCCTGGACAATTGTTGCATATTCGCTTGCCACATCCTTCAATAAATCCGAGAAAATATATTTGTACTCGGAATCTTCTTTTCCCCTCTTAGCGTAATCCACCCATAAGTTGGGGTGTTTGTTACATGCTTTCTGAACCATCCGAAGCCACGAGAGGATATTATCCTTTGCCTGGGATACTTGCCCATACTCAGGAGAATTATTGGATACTTTGTAAAGACCGTGCTCCTTAAGTGATGAGGCCAGCTTCTCTTCTCCTTCGCTCAGCTTACGGTTAAAGCCATTCATACACCCATCAACGAACTTCTCCAAATCAAGCTTTGGAAGGACTTTGAATACCTGCTCTAATTCCTTTGCATAGGGTGTCATTACTTTACTTATGGGACGTATTTGCCTGAAATTTGTCCTATGCGGTCCACTAGACTTGTGATTGCCTGGTTGGCTTTTCATATCTCCCCTAAACATAGAGTATAATATGTGCTTTTTCAGTTATATTGCTTTTGATTTACGTAATCATGCAGGACCATAAACGCTGACCTTGAATTCCCCTTCCTTTGTCTCGAGTTTTCCGAGCCTTCCGGTTGCAAGCAGTTCTTCCTCGATTAATTTGAGGAGTCCAATCTCCTCTTTTGAAAGAGTGAGTTCAGCTCCTTTGAGATCGGCATTCAATGGCATCTTGTTCTCGGCCTTGTACTGCCTTACTTCAGAAAGAATTCTGTTTGCAAGTGCCCCTGCTCTCTCGCTCCCCTCATCCACCCTCTGCTGCTCGAACTCGGGCCAGGTTGAGAGATGTATGCTCTTTTCCCCAGCAGATGCAAACAAGGAACTATAAAGCTCCTCTGTTACGAAAGGAGCGATTGGTGCCAGTAGCTTTAGGGTTCCAGACAGGACCTTATTCAATGTGAACTGCGCAGCCCTTTTGCCCTCCTCGCCATACTTATCAGGTTGGTAAAGCCTGTGCTTGATTCCCTCCAGATAGAAATCGCAGAACTCGTGCCAGAAGAACTCATGGATGGAGCTTATGGCTGCATGGAAATTGAACTCATCGAAGTTATCTGAGAACTCCTTCACTGTCCTGTTGAACCTGCTGAGAATCCATTTATCATACGCATGTAGTGTTTCTTCCTCGTTCCCATATCCCTCAAGTGCCATTTCAACAAAGCGAGAGGCGTTCCAGAGCTTGTTGAGGAAGTTCTGGGCGAACTGGACGTCCTTGTAGTTGAAAGGCCTGTCCTTCGCAAGCGCTCCGGAGAGTGCTGCCCACTGCCTGACCGCATCAGCAGAATATTGGCTTATGAGCTTGTCGGGCAATATCACATTGCCTAGGGATTTGCTCATCTTCTTCCCGTCTGGCGCAAGAACGTTCCCATTTATGAGCAGCTCAGCGAATGGGGGTTTGCCTGTAAGCATCAGGCACCTGTATGTTGTGTAGAAGGCCCATGTGCGGATGATTTCCATTCCCTGCGGCCTGAGTGAGGAAGGGTATGTCTTTTTGAAGAACCTCTCATCATCCGGCCATTTTGAGATTATGAGTGGCGTTATGGAGCTATCAACCCAGCAATCGCATGTGCTCTCCTCTGGAACCAGTTTCTCACCGCAACCGCACACCTTCTCCTTCTCTTCTGGTGGATTCACTGGGAGCTCATCATAACTGGCTGGCACCACCTTATCGCATTTCGGACAATGCCAGAAAGGAATGGGTGTCCCGAACACTCTTTGCCTCGATATAACCCAATCCCATTCCACCCCATTCGTCCAGTCAACGAAATATTGAATGGTAAAATCAGGCTTCCATTTCATGCTCTTTCCTGCTTTGAGTATCTCATCCTTGTGGTCCTTTATGTTCGCGAACCATTGGTATGAGAGTATGAGCTCCACTGGTGTCTTGCATCTATCATGGACCTTTACTGTCTGGTTGATGTTTTCCTGTTTTTCGAGTTTTCCTTCTTCCTTGAGTTTCTCGAGCACCTTCTCCCTTGCCTCCTTCAGCTTAAGGCCATCGAATTCCCCGGAGTTGAGGAGCCTGCCATGTTCATCTATGGCCCTGACTATGGGGAGCTTGTGCCTGTACGCCCACACCACATCCTGCTTGTCTCCGAATGTGCAGAGCATGACGACGCCTGTCCCGAATTCCGGGTCAGCATCTGGGTCTGGCAAGAGCTTGACCTTCTTTCCAAGGGAGGTTGTTACTTCCTTCCCATGGTATTTTTTGTACTTCTCGTCATCCGGATGCACGAACACAGCAACGCATGCGTGAAGATATTCGGGCCTTGTTGTTGCAACTGAGAGCTTTTCTCCCTCGCATTCGAATGTCAGGTAATTGAGCTTTGTGCCCCTCTCAAACTCATCCAACTCTGCCTTTGCTATCGCAGAACCGCAACGCGTACACCAATAGACCGGATGCTCGCTCCGGTAGATGAGCTTCTGGCCATGCATCTTGAGGAGTGAATATTGTACTTTTTTATGATATTCTGGATCCATTGTCTTGTACTCGTGCTTCCAATCCGGAGAAAACCCCAATGCCTTCATCTGTTCCCTCATCCGTTCTATGCAGACACCTGTCCACTCAACGCATTTCTTCCTGAATTCCTCCCGTGGGAGGCGCCCGTGCTTTTTCTCTACCTTCATCTCTGTCGGGAAGCCCTGGCAGTCCCACCCCTGCGGATAATAGACGTTGTAACCTCTCATTCGCTTGTACCTGGCAACGAAATCAAAGTATGTATAGCTGAGCACATGGCCCATGTGAAATTCTCCAGATGTGAATGGGGGAGGAGTATCAAGAACGTATATCTCTCCTTCGCCATTCTCATCAAAAATATAGACTCCTTCATCGTCCCATTTTTCCTGCCACTTCTTCTCTATTCCCTTGTTGTATTTTGATAACGCCATCCTCATCATCCTCAACATCATTGAGCCTGTAAACCTTCTGGAACTGCTCCAACTCCCCGAACTTCATTCCGTCCCGGGCAGCGATAGTCCTCACGCCACTCTCCTGTTCAATCATATTCGCTTCGTCCTCTGCAGGCCGATCCATGAACTTGACACCTAAATGAGAGAGTATTGCCTTATTTGGTTGTGCATCCTTAAGTATTTTAATCGTATCCTCACTCGAAAGATGGTCAGGTATGCCATCCAGCTTTGGTTTCAGGTTGTTTACTATCAGATAATCGCATCCCACATACATCTTCCCAAGCTCCTTAAAATATTCTGTGTCTGACGTATAGCCTATCCTTTTTCCCTCCGCCTCCAGTATAAAGCCTATAGTACTCTTATCATCGTGCTTGGTTTTCGTCGCTGTTATCCCAATTCCTTTTGAATTGAACTTTGAACCTGGCTTTAGGATAACGTTCTTTGCGAGCTTCTTGAGATGATACCTTGAGATCGATGGATCAAAACCTCTTGTTCCCTTGATTACAGATTTACTCCCAAGCAGGATGCCCTTCTTTTTCAGCGCGTAGTCTGTCATTGCCTCAATCATGAGGTTCGCGTCATTTGAGTGGTCTATGTGCACGTGGGATACGAACAACAGGCCTATCTTTGTGGGGTCCTGCTTATACTGCCGGCTTGCGAGAAGCGCTCCAGGACCAGGGTCCACGTGGATATTCATCGTTGTATTTATCCTGAAGCCCCCAGTACCCCTGAACTGTTTTATCAGGTTCATCCTTCCGCCCCCAGTCCCCAAAAACACTATTTGCATGAGTAGAAATAACCAGAACACGTTTAAATAGACTCCCAAACTATTTTGGAACCCGCTTGACGGTGGTTCTCACAGTTCCTGTTGGCTTGCCCGCTGGCCCCCTAACTATCGGTTGCTCGCTTCTCCTAACTAACGTTAACTTCTCCCCGCCAATCTTTTGCTCTTCAATGATCCCGGAATCGTTAGTTTCTCCTCCCCCTCTCAAGATTATCCTTTGTTGCGAGGGATTCTGTGGCAGAGAGCTTTAGTGCCAACACCCCATATATTTAAACAAAGCGCCAGATAGCCCACGCCAGTATCAATTGGGCTAATGATGCGAGGAAATAGGGCAGTGCAAAGCTCCCTGCATCAGCAAGAGCACCCGAAAAGCAGTCTCCAAGGCCCATCCCAACCCAATAACCGAGCAGTGAGTAGCTTATTTCTTTCCCCAGCTCTTTCTTATGGGCTGCTAGCACCATTACCTTGTTTATTGCAGGTGCGCGGATGCCCATAAACACAACATTGGCTATGATTGCCACGCTGAAGAGCAGGAAGCCCCCCTCCTTATTTCCTCCTTGATACCATAACTCAGAACCGCCTGACAGGACCAGGGCAGCAACGCACGAAGCGATCACCGACAGAAGTGTGCATGCCACAAACACTGATTTCGCATCAAATCTCGAAATAAATTGCCCGTATGAATAGCCAGCCGCTGCACGCATTAGGTAGATGAGGAGCAACAACGCCCCAACGAGTTCCGTACTGAGCCCATAGAACTCCTTGAGTATTATCACAAGGAGGAATGATGTTGTGAGCGTCCATGCAAACCCCTCGAGTGTCCGTATGATGGTGATTCTCCGGAGCTTGTCCCCCATTTTTCCCCAGTCAAATGCATGTGCAAACACCCCGTTTAGGCTCTCCTTCTCTTTCTTCGGCTCTAAATATGAAATCGCGACAAATGAAAGCGATATCGCCACGAGCAGGCCAAACACATACTCATACCCAAAACCGATGAGCACCCCTGCTACGAATGAACCAGTACCTATCCCGGTCCATAGGAACACGGAATAGCTTCCGGCAACTTTCCCGATATCCCTCTTCTCCGCCATGGCTCCGGAATAGACTATTGCCTTGTCTATTGCCCTCACGAAACTCGCGGATATGCCCTCCAATATCTTCCCAATCAGGAAAAATGAGCTGAAAGGCGAGAAGAAATAAACTAGGACTGTGAGTGCCTGAGTCAACCCGGAAATCCGTATCAGGCTCCTGGTGCCCACCCTATCCGCAATAGCGCCAATAAGTATCCTGAGCAGCTGTGTGACAAAATAGTATGCTGAGAATATCATTCCAATTTCGACTATTGAGACCCCTTTATCGCGGAGGTAGAGGGGGAGGGCAGTTGCAAGCAGGCCGTTGAATGAAAACCCGAATAGTAGTGTGAGTATAAGCCCTAATGTGCTCCTCCTCATGGCCTCTCCCCATAACCGTATTTCCCTATAAGTGGAACGAATATTACGGACATTATTGAATCACTACTTGTTTCTCCTGCTTTTTTCTCAACGATAATCAAATTTTGGAAGAACGAGCCGCCTACAGGCATCAATAGTTTCCCCCCCTCGGCAAGCTGTTCCTGGAGCGGGGGAGGTATCTGCGGCGCCGCTGCAGTGACGATAATTCTGTCAAACGGACTCTTCTTTGGGTAACCTTCTGTCCCATCACCATGGACAACAGTAACGTTTTTTGCTCCTGACCTCTCGAGGTTCTCGCTCGCATTCTTAACCAGTTCCGGAATGCGCTCAATGCTCCACACTTCCCCTTTCTTGCCCGCCAACTCCCCAAGAATGGCAGCCTGCCACCCGCTCCCCGCGCCTACCTCAAGCACCCCCATCCCATCCCGCACATCGAGCTTCGTGCTCATGAACGCGACAACTCCCGGGGCGCTTATTGTCTGTCCCCCGCCTATTGGCAGTGGGTGATCGATATATGCAGAGCCCTTCTGCTCTTTAGGAATAAAGTTTCTCCTGTCCATTCTCCTCATTGCCTTAGCTACTCTCTTGTCGGCATATCCGCTAGAGAGCAGAGAATCAATCAACTCCTTATTAGAGTACATGAAAGAAGTATGTTACTAAAATATAAAAAATGGAGGATTAGATGCCTGCACCAACCTTTTCATGGGTTGGTGCGCCCGTTGCGTTGGATTCTGGCCCCTTCACGAGTCTAAGCACTAAAGCTTCGCTTTTTGTTAAGTATGTGTTTTTTTCCTACGCGCGTGCGCGCGCGTTCGAAAGAAGTGTTTATAAAGATTACAGATGATATACTTGCGGTAGCAATGGATGTAATGAGGATACCGGCTGAAAGAGTTGCCGTGCTCCTCGGAAAGAACGGGGCGACCAAGAGACTTATCGAAAAGAGAAGCAACGTCACGCTCACTATCGATAAGGATTGTGGAATCCAGATATCTGGAGATTCCTTTTACGTGTGGAGGGTTCGCGACGTCATAACCGCAATAGGGCGTGGTTTCAATCCTGAGAAAGCACTCAAGATACTAAACGAGGAATATTACCTCAAAGTGATAAACCTCAAGCTCCTGTTCAACTCCGAGAAGCAGATAAAACGACAGAAAGGCCGCGTTATAGGAACTAACGGGAAAACCCGCCGGCTCATAGAGGAAACTGCAGAGGTCGAACTCAGCATCTATGGGAACACAGTAGCAATAATTGGCTGCCTTGAGGAACTTGGGCTTGCGGAGAACGCGGTAACAAAGCTCTTGAGCGGCACTCCCCATTCCGGCATATACAAGCTACTTGAGAAGGGGAGGAAGAAGCTCCTTGAGGACAGAAAAAAATTATGGAAATAGGAATGTGAACGCGATGTCTGAGGCATTTAGGGAATTTAGGATACACTCTGTGGCAGAGTTCTTCAAGAAGAACAGGCAGATGCTTGGTTTCTCAGGGCGGGTGAGGTCCATGACAACTGTTATCCACGAGTATGTGACTAATTCTCTTGATGCGGCAGAGGAGGCGGGCGTCCTGCCGGACATAACTATCAATATAGCTGATCTCCCAAACGGCCATTACGCCATATGCAGCAGCGACAACAGCACAGGAATACCCTATAAACACATGGGAAAAGCCCTGGCCATGATGCTTGCAGGAACCAAGTTCCATCGCTATATGCAGCAGAGAGGGCAGCAGGGAATCGGTGCGTCTGGATGCACCATGTTCTCGCAGATCACCACAGGGAAACCAATCCATGTGCAATCAGGCACAGGGAACGGAAATGTTTTCGAATGCGATCTGTCCATAGACCTTAAGACAAACCAGCCGAAGATAATTAATTATAAACAGACTCCTGGTGATTTCAAGGGACTCGCCATAACTGCGGAGTTTGCGGAAGTAAAATACGATAAGAGCACCCATAGTGTGTATGAATACCTAAAGATGACTGCCATCGCAAACCCGCATGCGCAGATTACGCTCGTAGAGCCTTCTGGGGAAAAGACATTGTTCCCGCGCTCGACTGACAAGACGCCTGCGAGACCGAAGGAGATACTCCCGCACCCGCTGGGAATCACTACAAACGATCTCGTGGAGAAGGCAAACCACTCAAAATCCAGGAAAATAAGCTCGTTCCTCACCACAGAATATGCGCGGGTGAGCATGGCAAAGATTAAGGAGATGGATAGGATTATCAACGATGGGAAAGAGCTTGGCAACCCAGAATACCTGAATTTTGAGAAAAAGCCATCTGAGCTGAAATGGGCCGAGGCTGAGCGACTGATAGACGCGATCAAGAACGTGAAATGGATAGCGCCATCAACAGATTCAATCATCCCAATAGGCAAGGAGCATGTCGAAAAATCGCTTCAGAACATACTGAACCCTGAATTCGTTTCTGTAACGCAACGAAGACCGAAGGTGTTCAGAGGGGGAGTACCATTCATGGTCGAAGCTGCCATAACCTATGGGGGGCAGTCCGGAAGAAAGACATCCAATGGCACAGGGGGGGACATCATCAGATTCGCAAACAGGGCGCCGCTGCTCTTTGATGGGGGCGGTTGTGCGATAACAGAAGCAGTAAAGACCATAGACTGGAAACGCTATGATGTGAGGGATTTTGAGCACGAACCGTTATCGGTATTTGTCAACTTCGTCTCTGTCTATGTGCCATACACCGGAGCTGGCAAACAGGCAATCTCCCCTGAAGAGGTGATTGTTGCTGAAATAAGGTTTGCGCTTATGGAAGTAGCCAGAGACCTGGAGAGATACATCCACGGGAAGGTCAGGGCCCATGAGAGAGTGAACAAGATAAAGGCGATTAAGAGGTATGTGAAACAACTCTCAGTCGACCTCCCTGAACTCGCAGGTGTCGGGAACAGCGAATTGCTCGAGGGGAAGCTGATCAAGCTCATAGAAGAGAAATACAGCGACGGGCTTATCGCGGACGATGGAGAGGAGAAAGAGGAGGAGCTGACAAACGGGAAGCCTGAAGGCACTGATGATATTGAAGAGGAGGAGCAGTGAGGTGGTTGTATGACTTCAAAAGAAACTATAAAGAAGCTAGAGGAACTCGGTCACTTGATGGTGAGTGAGATAAATGCTGACCAATCACCCACATTCACGAGCAGGGTACGGAGCAGAGGGAACATCAGATATGATGAAGGATTGGAGTATATCCGCCTCGGGGATAAGAAGGAGAAGAGGACGTTCATCAATGTTGGGCAAGCAAAGAAATTCATGCAGACGATTGCAGTTGCGAACAAGTGCAAGAAATTCCTGAAGGAGGAGTCGCACACCAGCATAAGGGGTCTTTTCTACCAACTCAAGTTCAGCCTTGGCGCAGACCTGGAGGAAGAGCTTTTCTCGGAGCAGGAGGAATCAAACCCGCTTATTGAAGACCTGGAAGTCTCGTTGGACCTGAAGAGGGAAGACCTCAACCTGAACACTGATAGAAAGGGCGTTGTTGCTGGAAACATCGTGATTAAGGATAGGTTTGGAGGTTCTGAGGACCGGATAGACTGCTCGAAACAGGGAAGGAGCGGCTGGATGATTCCGTCTGACGTGGATAATGGAATGGAACTCGTGGATGTTGATGCTGATTACGTGCTTGTTGTAGAGAAGGATGCCCTCTGGCAGAGACTCAACGAGGATAAGTTCTGGAAGAAGGAGAACTGCATACTCATAACGCCAAAGGGGCAGGCCTCGAGGGGATGCAGGCGCCTCATACGGAAGCTCGCGGATAGGAAACTACCTGTATACTGTTTCACTGACTGCGATGCGTGGGGGTGGTACATCTACTGGGCAATAAAGACAGGGAGCATGAACCTCGCCTACTTGGGTTCGGATATAGCCACTCCTGAAGCCAGATTCATAGGGGTGACCATGAAAGACATCCAGGACTATGATTTCCTGAAGAAGCTGACCATAAAGACGAAAGAGGTTGATGTGAAGAGGGCCACGGAGATGTTGTCCTATCCTTGGATAAACAGGCACAACGAGTGGGTTACTGAGCTCAAAACAGTGGTTGAAACAAAGAGGAAAATAGAGCAGGATGCGCTCCAAGGACCAAGGCTTTCTTTCGTTGGGGAGTATGTGAGAGACAAGATAGAGAATAAGAAGTTCATGCCTTAGACTTGCAACAGGTAGGTTTATTTATAACCAAAGCCAAATTCTTAGAGGGGATTAAATGACCAGGATATGGTCATCAACAAACATTGTGGCATACGCCAACAGATTCCTGGATTCACTGGATTTTGGGGAGGATGAGCCAGATGCCCGAAGAGAACTAGAGAGAACAATAGAAAAATTGTCAGAACTCAAAAGAGAGATGCTTTTCCAGGGATTCAATGCGCCCTTCATTTCGATGTTGGCCAGATCGCGCAGTGAGTTTGAGGGGATGTCAGAATCTGATTCTCAGGACCTCGCAAAGCAGCTGGATATGGTGAGGGAGATTGCGAGTTCCAAGAAATTCACGCTGAACCGGGTGAGGGTCTCGCTCACAGCGTGCAGGATGGCATTAGAGGCGCTGGATGATGGGGATATTGACTTCGCGCGGGCGCTTCCCCTCAAGGGAGACTATCTCTCCGCATTGATCTCAAAGAGCGATTTGCTCCACCCATATTATACGATAATGGAGGTCCTTGAGAGGGAATGTGGAAAGCGCTCAAAGATCGTATTCACCATCAGTTATGTGCTTGATGGGAAACGAACAACCACTAAGGTAAGTATTGGGAAACACCACGATATTGACGGGTATGTCAAGCAGATTTATGGGGAGGAGACAAAGATCCTTGGTTCCAGGGTATTCAATGTTCCAGAACTGCTTGTTAAGAAGCGGAGTGCGAGGATCTGCCTTGCGATTGCCTATTCCAAGCTCGGTTATAGATCCGCTATGCCAGAAATCCATAAGATAAGCAAATCAAAAAAACTTAAGGGATACCGGGACGTTATGCTCTCGGAAGGGTTGAACCCGGATGCGAGAATAGACCTTGTTGAGAAATACGATGGGGTAAAGAACACTCTTCTCGAGATGAAGCTCGGAACCCATATTGACGGCCGGTTTACGCTTGATGATGAGCTTTCTGCTTTGCTGGCATTGAAGCGCAAGACAACACGGAAAACATCTGCAGAGAACACAAAAATGATCTTTGCATTTTACCTTTTCAGGCATTTCATCCTAAAATCAAAGCGTTCGCGGGAGGGCTCATCCAGATTGCCCCCATTCGATAAAGAGCATCTATCCCTTCTGGGGGATGTTCTTGGCATATTACAGAGGCCCCCGTACCTATTAAATGAGTCCCTGGCACTTGTGAAACAGAAGATTGACGCA
>JBDRKD010000121.1:0-2926 GCA_043814255.1 Microcaldota archaeon | reverse complement strand
CAGGCTCCCAAGCAGGGCCCACTTGTCATATTGCAGAACATATGACTTTATGTTGCCCCTTCGGGACGCGGTTCAGAACAACGGGGGGTGTCTCCCGCTTTTCATACTCCTTGGCTTGCTCATCGGCTCAATGTACGCTGCAGGGATGGATCCGCTAAAAACGTTTGACATAACCTCGCCTCATCTGCCGGGGCCAAAACCGAGGCCCATGACAGGAGTGACGCAATACATGCCTGGTTGGAAGGTGCAGAGACTTGGGCAACTTAGGGCAAGGAAGGAGCTTGATAGAATCCTTAATAAAAGGATGGGAACTTTCAGGGACCAGCTGGATACGGCCGGCAGGAACCGGAAAAAACCGATTGCCCCTGGGCTTGTTAGGATGTTGGAAGTCCATAAGCGAGGGCGGAACAGGGACTTGCTCAACCAGATAATGAAATCCAGAGAACTCACAACAGTGCAGAAGTCGCTCCTCATAGAAGTGCTTTACATGGGTGGCGCAGGAAAGGATAGGATAATCGATATCGAGGTCGTCACCGGTATGGGGAGAACAACAATAATGACCAGACTTGTTGCAGGAGAGAGGATGGCCTTCCGCCTTGTAAGAAAACATATGGATCACAATTGGAACACTCGCAGGATGCTTGACATAAGAAGGAGGCTTAAGGCGAAAGTAGGCACATATGAGAATGAGCTGGATGGCCTGACGGACTCAGAAAAGAATATGAACAAGAGTGCTCTTGAGGCGTGGGGCACACTCACCTGGCTTACTGGCAGCGAGTTCAAAGGGGTGAGCAAAGCAGGGTTGAGGGAAGCCAAAGAGCAGGCAGATAACGCATATGAAGCATCCCTCCGCTTCACAGGCCTTGATGGGAAGATTGGAAGGTTCATGGCCAAGACACCGCTCCTTGGGGACGTTGCGACTGCAGTTGGTTCGGTGAAGATGGTAACAGGTGTGTATGGCAGGGTCCTGAGAACAGCTGTTGTTGATGGAATTGGATTGAACGCCCTGAGAGCAGTTGATAGGAGAGAAACTGGAGTCGCGAAGGCATATAAGGAGAGATTCAGCGTGGAGATGGATAAGATATCGGTTATAGGGGATGGATATCTTGGGATGGCGGTCAATCTTCGAGCTGTGATTGGGGAATTGAAACGGCGGGCCATCAGGAGCGGAAGAACCGGTGAGGTGCGAACGCTTGAGAGGATGTTCAAGAAATCTGAAACGCTGCACAAGAAAAGCAGAAAACTCATTGATGACTGCGAGGAGCTGAGGAGGTTGCGCGGAAGAAGGAAGGAGCAGAAGCGACAGGAGCTGTTGAAACGAGCTAAGGTGCTGCAGGGAGAGTTTGGGGCGCTTGTGGAAACGATGATGGCATATGAGCCGATGCGGGAAGCCCTTGAAGAGCAGTATGCTGGCGAACGTACATTTGATGGAACTGAAAGCGCGTTAAACATCCGGCGTTCTGAGGAACTTGTAGGTGTGATTCTATGGGGTATGCGAGAAATAGATTTGCCTGAAAGAACGCGCAGGAAGATGGATGAAGCGAGAGCGAAATTGGATGCCGGGGAGTACTCAGCTGCCCTGCAGTTTGCTGAAACAATAGTAATAACCTCAATGAAACGCGAGGCAAAATTCAAAAAGGGCGTTGAAAGGATAGGCAACGTGATGACGAACTTGGGGAAAGGGCAGTATGGCGGAGACAGGTTGCATGACCGGGCCCTCACACTGTTTGTGGATGGAGCTGGCGGGGTGTTGGATACCCCGACCAATGATGTTAAGAAAGCGCTTAAAGCGATTGATAGGAGAATGTCGATGGCGTCCGCGACAGAGAAGAAGATGCTCCTTGTTGCTAAGAGAAAGCTCGAAAGGATGGAGAAAAAACTTGAGGGGCATCGCGACGGCATTAATAAGATGGAGAAGGGACCCGGGGACGTTATAGAAAGCTATGGGTATCTTGGGGATATGGCAACTGCGAGGATAAACAGGCTTCTTGATGAGGAGCACGGGGAACTTGGGTCAAGGGACCTGCTCTTCTCAAAAGAGGAGATGGAGAAGATGCTCGAGAAGACGAGGGCTGCCGCAGGCGTTGGTGGGGTTAGTGGTGCAATGGAGGGGCAGACACTCGTGATACATCAGCACATGAATAGGAAACACCTTGTCGCCAGGATAAATAAACTGCTGAAGGAGGGAAAGACCGAGAGGCTGAACGACCTCTATGAAGAGATAAGGTTGGTCGGCATGCATGAGATGCTCGGCTCTGGAACGGACAGAACACCGTTCGAACTTGGGAGCATGCTTGGGAAGAAGGACGTCATGCTTGACAACGACCCCAAGATAAAGGAATTCAAGAAAATACTCAAATCACGTGGGAAACACGACGCGCGTGCGGAACAGCTTGCAAACCTGTTCGTAGAGAGCTTCCCGTGGTACCGAAAGATGAAGGGGGAGTACATTGAAACTTTCGTAAAACACCTAAGCGGTGATGATAGCTACATGGTCATGAGCAAGAGGCCGGAGTATGAAAACATTGAGAGAACAGACTTCCTGGGGACAAATCTCATGGAAACTGTGCAGAAACTAGAGATGTGGAAATTGTCCAATGAAGAGTCTGTTGCAAGGGGGCTTATACCTGGAACAGACCTCACAATAGGACAGGCGAAGGATACGGGCGCCTGGGTCGCAAGGCCTGAGGGATACTGGATACCTCTGACGAGCAAGAACGCAGCTAGGAATAGGGAGATGGAGTCCATACGGGCCAATGTCAGCGAAGCTGATAAGATTATGTTTGGGTATATCAAAGAGGAAAAGGGAAAGTACCCCCAAATCGTAGATTCGGATGGAGCTGGGAAGAAGGAGGGTGGGGCCTGGGAGAAGGCGTGGGCTTCTGGGTTGTATGACCCTGGGATGAAAGCAGATGCTGCAAGGGCA
>JBDRKD010000120.1:0-11247 GCA_043814255.1 Microcaldota archaeon | reverse complement strand
CATTGTATTGCAATGTGCGGTGGTTTTGTGCTTTCATACTCGCTCAAGCAGAAAAGCAATTCATTTATCCCGCACCTCTCCTACGGCGCTGGTAAGCTGATATCCTACACCGTGATAGGTGCGCTGTTTGGGTTGATTGGCTCGGCGGTTGCATTCACAAGAGAGATGAGGATTATAGCTGCGTTCATAGCAGGAGCATTCTTAATACTGTATGGCTTTGGCATGCTCAATCTGCTTCCAAGATTCGCTTCTGGTTTGAATCTTTCCTGGATAAGTAAGATTCGCTCATATCTTGCGTCAAAAGGGCCATTCGCAACAGGCATAGCAACTGGTTTCTTCATAGCCTGTGGTCCATTGCAGGCAATGTACGTTCTGGCAGCTGGAAGCGGGGACATCGCCTTCGGGGCGTTCTCGCTGTTCTTCTTTGGCTTGGGAACACTGCCAGTTCTTCTTGGTTTCAGCTATGTTTCCTCCATGATATCAAGGGCAACTGCAAACAGGATAACGCAGTACTCCGGAGTAATAGTCATTCTCCTTGGGTTTTTTATGGTGAACAACGCGCTAGCTCTTTCAGGAGCTCAGCTGATATCAACTACTCCTGAAACGGATGCCGTGGAAAGCCAACTTATATCTGATTCCAAATCCCTGCCTTCTGGTGTTTCCTCAGAGAATGTTGAAGAGCAGGTAATAAGAATGAAAGTGAATCGCTATGGGTTCCAGCCCAATTCATTTGTTCTAAGGAAAGATGTACCTGTAAAGTGGATAATAGATGGTGAGGAGATAAACGGCTGCAACAACGAGATAATAGTACGGGAATACGGTCTCGACATACCTGTTTCTCGGGGAGAGCAGATTATTGAGTTCACTCCCAATAGGGAAGGAACTGTTTCATGGAGCTGCTGGATGGGGATGATCCAAGGTAGGTTTATAGTTGTTGATAACGAGCTTCCAGATGGAGCAGAGCAACTAATAAATGACGAACCGGAAATAGTAAATACTGGCTCATCATGCGGCGTGGGAACAGGTGGAAGCTGTGGGGGCAGTGGCTGCGGATGCGGATGCGGAGGCAGGTAAGATGAAAAAGAAGATTCTTAGTGTAAATGGCATGCACTGCGCTTCATGCGCTGCACTTATCACGAAATCTCTCCAGAAAACAGAAGGTGTGGATAGTGCAAACGTAAACTTCGCCTCTCAGAAAGCCCACATAACATATGATGAAAAAAGTATTTCAGAGGTCGAGCTAATATCCGTGATAAGGAAAAGCGGCTTTGATGCTTCGGAAGAGGTTGATATTGAAGCTGAAAGAAAAGCACGCGAGAGCGAGATCGCAGAGCTCAAGAACAGATTCCTCTTCTCTTTTGCATTCGGGTTTCCTGCCTTCCTGTTGGGAATGTTCCTCATGGATGTCCCGTACAGGATTATTCTTCTTTTTCTTTTTGCCACTCCTGTTCAGTTCATAGCAGGCAAGCAGTTCTATGCTGGCGCATGGTCTGCGCTGAAGAACAGGAGCGCTACAATGGATACATTGATAGTGGTTGGAACAAGCACAGCATATATCTTCAGTCTTGCTGCTCTCCCAGGCTGGGTGGAGGAACAGTATTTCGAAACCTCTGCTGTCCTGATTACAATTGTTATATTCGGAAAATACCTAGAAGCCATTTCTAAAGGAAGGGCAAGCAATGCTATAAGGAAGCTTATGGACCTTTCCCCAAAAACAGCATTGGTTCAGAGAAATGGGAATCAGGAGACTATCCCTGCTGATCAGGTTGTAATTGGAGATGTGGTTATTGTAAAACCAGGAGAGAGAATACCTGTTGATGGAGTTGTTGTCGAAGGGGAATCATCTGTTGATGAGGGCATGATTACAGGCGAGTCAATACCTGTTGAGAAAACAGTTGGAAGCAAACTCATAGGCGGAACGCTCAACAAACACGGGAGCATGAAACTAAGGGCTGAGAAAGTGGGAAGCGAGACAACTCTTTCACAGATAGTAAAATTAGTCGAGGATGCCCAGGGAAGCAAGGCGCCCATAGAAAGGTTTGCCGATTCAGTAAGTGGAATCTTCGTCCCAGTGGTTGTTTCAATAGCGATCATTACATTCATCGGTTGGTATATGTTCCTGGGTTCTGAACTCTCTTTTGCTCTTATAGCTGCGGTTTCTGTTTTAGTTATTGCATGTCCATGTGCCCTAGGACTCGCGACTCCAACTGCAATAATGGTCGGCACTGGACTCGGGGCAGAGAAGGGAATATTGATAAAGAATGCAGAAACACTCGAGATATCCAAGAGGATTTCATCAGTTGTTTTTGACAAAACAGGTACGCTTACAATAGGAAAACCTATAGTAACAGATGTGCTTCCCCTTTCAAAACTTACCGAGGGCGATGTACTCCTAATTGCTGCAAGTGTTGAAAATAATTCAGAGCATCCACTTGCAGATGCAATAGTGTCAGAAGCTGGGAAACGCAAGCTTAAGCTCTTGAAAACAAAGGAGTTTAAGGCGACACCAGGAAAAGGGGTTATTGCGAAAAGCACAAAAGGAAACATAGTTTTGGGAAACATGAATTTTGCAAAAGAAATGAGATTTGATATTTCTTCTTTCTCAGATAAGGTCGAGAGACTTGAATTAGAAGGGAAAACAGTAATGTTCGTTGCTCTGGGTAGGAAACCAGTAGGTCTTATTGCAGTTGCCGATAAGATGAGAGATTCGACTCCAAAGGCAGTGGACCAATTGAAAAAAATGGGGGTCGACGTTTGGATGATTACAGGGGATAATAGAAGAACAGCAGAGGCTATTGCGAAAAGCGCAGGCATAACTAATGTATTCTCAGAAGTGTTGCCTAAGGACAAAGCGGATAAAGTGAAGGAACTACAGAAAAAAGGAAAGGTAGTAGCTATGGTTGGGGATGGGATCAACGATGCTCCTGCAATTGCACAAGCAGATGTTGGGATAGCCATGGGATCAGGAACAGATGTTGCAATGGAAACGGGAAACATAGTTCTGATGAACAATGATCCACTTGATGCTGTTAAGGCATTGCGTTTAGGAATGGCAACAATGGACAAGATAAAGCAGAATGTGTTCTGGGCTCTTGTTTACAATGTTTTAGGGATTCCTCTTGCTGCAGGAATTCTTTACCCATTTACTGGATGGATGCTTTCGCCCATGATAGCAGGCGGGGCAATGGCCATGAGCAGTGTTTCGGTTGTATCTAATTCCCTATTACTCAAGAGGAAGAAGCTCTGATTATTTCAACACCTTTCCTGTCTTCATATACCACATGTAGAAATCAAGTTCACCCAATGAGACCCTTAGTTCTGATGCAATCTCCCGCAGGGTTCCTTCTATTTCAAGATATCTCTTCCTTGCCATTGTTTTCGGTTTCTTTATTATCCCATATTCCTCAAGCACGTTCAGGATGTGCCGGTCTATTATTGCAACATCGAAAAAGCCTATGTTCCTTAGGAAGTGGCTCGCTTCCTTGTACCCCAGTCCCTTAACGTTCGCCACAAGCCATTCCCTTCTTTCGTTGGAGTTCTTCATTTCACAAAGGGCATTTAGTTTTCCTTTGTGTTTTCTCGCAACTAGAATATAGTTTGCCCTTGCGTTTGGAAAGCGGTGTCCGTATGTTCTCAGTTTTCCCTGAATCTGCTTTAGAGGGAGTTTCGAGAAATCATTTACTGCGTTTTGTATTTTAACTCCTCCTTCAGCAGTATAATTCGCAGTGAGGATGCAGAAACATAGCTCAGAGAACCAATCCTTGTTGTTTCTCAATTCGTCCATTCGCTCCTTAACTTTTCCCCTTATCCTCTTTCTGGTGCTTCTTATCTCTTCAATTAGTTTCTTCTTTCCCTGCTGCATATCCTCTCCCACTAGCACTTTATGGACCGAAAGCTTTAAATAATATTAGTTATTAATTAATAGTAATTATCAATAGTGATTACATGACCGAGGAGAGAGAGACTATTCAGATGATAAAGATTCGAGAGTACCTAAAGGGCGTAAGGATTCACCCCAGTGCTGAAAATGTTTACGAAGCGGTGAAGAAAGAGATACCTTCGATTACGCTTGCGACGGTGTACAGGAACCTGAATAAGCTCTCAAGGAACGGCGATGTGTTGAAACTTGAGGTTAATGGCGAGTATAGGTTCGATGGGGATGTTGGAATGCACCAGCATTGTGTGTGCAAGAGCTGTGGGAAGATTATCGATATCTCAAACGAGAGGATCTCAAAAAATGCTATGAAGAATTTCAATTACGAGGAATTTACGGCCACTTCAGTGTCAATCATGTTCCGTGGTTTGTGCGATAAATGTTGCACTAAAAACTAAGGGGGGTTTTGAGGATGGTAGAAATTAAGAAGATGGTGCAGGACAAACTGAATGAGCAGATAAACCGAGAATTATACTCTGGTTACCTGTATTTATCGATGGCAGCCTATTTTGAGTCAATGAATTTGAAAGGATTCGCCAGCTGGATGAAAGCGCAGGCAGAGGAGGAGAAAGGACACGCAATGAGAATGTATGATTATGTGTATGAGAGGGGTGGAAAAGTATCACTCCTTGATATAGAGGCACCCCCAAGGGAATGGAAATCCCCTGCGGATGCATTCAAGCATACTTATGAACATGAGAAGAAAGTCACGCAAATGATAAATGTGCTCTCGGAGCTTGCAGTAAGTGAGAAGGACCGCGCGACAGCGGTTTTCCTCCAATGGTTCATAACTGAGCAAGTAGAGGAAGAGGACACTGCGCTCAACATAGTGGAGAAGCTCAAGATTATAGGAAGCTCCAACCAGGGACTGACAATGCTGGACAGGGAGCTTTCCCAGAGGAAACAAAAATGAGGTGGGGATATGGTTGAAATGATGCAGGTGTATAAATGCAATGTGTGCGGGAATATTGTCGAAGTCCTGCACGCTGGCAGGGGGGAGCTCGTATGCTGCGGGCAACCCATGGAATTGATGAATGAAAAAACAGAGGATGCTGGAAAGGAGAAGCACGTTCCAGTTATTGAGAAAACAGAGAATGGAGTTGTGGTGAAGGTAGGTTCTGTACCTCACCCGATGGAGGAGAGCCATTACATAGAGTGGGTCGAGGTTCTTGCTGATGGAAAAGTATATAGGAAGTTCCTTAAAGCTGGAGATGCTCCGGAAGCAGAGTTTGAAATAAAAACAGAGAACCTATCAGCAAGGGAGTACTGTTCTGTCCATGGGTTGTGGGTTAAGAAATAGGTGATTTGATGGATTTGAAAGGAACGGAAACTGAGAAGAACCTGCTAACTGCGTTTGCAGGGGAATCGCAGGCAAGGAATAGGTATACATATTTCGCCTCCAAAGCAAAAAAGGAGGGGTATGTGCAGATCTCGAATATATTCATCGAGACTGCGGAAAATGAGAAGGAACACGCGAAGAGGCTTTTCAAGTTCCTCAAAGGGGGGGAAGTTGAGATATCAGCCTCATTCCCAGCTGGTGTGATAGGAGATACTGCTGCCAATCTGAAGGCGGCGGCAGAGGGGGAGAATTATGAGCAGACGAAGATGTATCCTGAATTTGCAAAAGTCGCCAAGGAAGAGGGCTTTCGGGACATAGCTTCTGTGTTCATGTCAATAGCAGTGGCTGAGAAGCAGCACGAGAAACGCTATAGTGATCTTTTTGAGAACGTAGGGAAAGGAAAGGTATTCAAGCGTGAAACCCCGGTGAAATGGAAATGCGGGAACTGTGGTTATGTCCATGAAGGAACGGAGGCACTTGGGAAGTGTCCTGCGTGCGACCACCCGCAAGCGTATTTTGAGGTACTGGGTGAGAACTACTAGTTCTCCCTTTTTTTATTCTAGGTGGTTGAATGGCTGAGGCGTTCTCAAAGGATTTGGAGGGAGTTATGCAATTCCCTAAAGAGGGTATTTTCAGCACTGTTTTCTCAAAAACAGAAAAGCAGAATTGCACGCTGATGTGCCTCTCCGCGGGAACTGATATTGAGGAACACACGTCCACTAAGGATGGGATAGTGCTTGTTTTGAAAGGAAGGGGAGTTTTCAGATTAGTGAATGAAGATGTGAAAATGAAACCAGGGGTGTTTATATCGATGCCTGCGAACACACCTCATTCCCTAAAAGCAGAAGAAGACCTTGCGATACTCCTTATCCTGACAGAATAGTTCGGAAGGATTTAAAATCACCGACCCCCAAAGATGAAGTGGTGGTAATATGTTTGGTCTGTTCAAACCTGCGGGAAAAATCGAGATACAAACTGATAAGATGAGCTATTCTTTCGGGGAGGGTGTAAAGGGGAAGATAACACTTGGGGTTGATGGCACAAAGAACGCGAAGGCAGTGCGCCTTTCTTTGTATGCAAAAAGGGAAGTTCCATACACTGATAGTAAGGGCAGGAGAAGCAAGAAAACCCAGATTGTCCACTCGTTCAACACGGACCTTGATGGGGAACATGAATACTCCGGAACTAAGGAGTATGAATTTGAGTTGAAGATTCCGATGCAGAACGAGATAAAGCTTCCAGAGGGTGCGCTTGGGCAGATTGCTGGTGCTGCCGTTGCAGTTGCTCAGATGACTGGCATGGTCCCGAGTCAGGTACGGTGGTACGTGAAAGCAACGCTGGATGTGCCGGGGGGCAGGGACGCTTCAAAGGAGATACAGGTCAATGTAGGTTAAGGTGGTGGGATGGCAAAGAACACTGAGAAAAAAAGGCTCTACAGGTCATGTGATGACAAGATGTTTGGGGGAGTCTGTGCTGGGATTGCGGAATACCTGGATACCGATCCAACTATAATCAGGGTGCTATGGGTTCTCGGCAGCTTCTGGGGTCCGGGGGTTCTCCTCTATATAATTCTGTGGATAATAATTCCTTGCAACACGAATTGTAAGCAATAGGCTCTTGTGATGATTGGATGAGGAAAACAGTAATTATAACCGGTGCTTCCTCGGGCATAGGCAAAGAGACAGCACTCTACTTCTATGAGAAGGGATGGAGATTACGCTATCATGTTGGAATGGATTCATACAGTGTGATGTTCTTTAGAAAGGTGTTGCCAGACTTCATTTTCCATAATCTTGTTAGATTTGTACTGTTAAGATAGTGGGATATTGCTGACACGCCAGAGATAACGGATGGGCCGCTTCTTTTTAATGGATTTGGAGCATTAGTAGTACCAGATATGGTTATATTGAGTAGATATAGAAGGATATGGGATATATTAAACCCTTGTCTGTTAGGTTCACCATCATGAGATTTGTCGGCCTTCAAATTGTCCTGTTTCTTGTTTTTGCTATTGTTGGTTGTACACTGCAAGGAGAAGAAACAACTGGAATGGAAGAATTTACATGCGATGGACATCCCCTTGGAGAGACATGGGAGTTGGGGGATGAAAAGGCTTCGTGCACATGTACTAGAGGGGGAATTGTCTGCGCTGATAAACCAACCATCATTGAATTTACGGATATTAGTGGAAGTGATGAATCTGACTGTAGATATATCTCCCACATGGGTCTGCGGGACAGGTGCTACCTTGAGGTTGCGATCAACAAACACATTAACATCTGCGGAGAGATTATGTCTCAGGAATATATAACATATTGCACTGCGGCGCTCACGCAAGATCTGTTGCTCTGCACTAAACTGGTTGACCAACAGAAGATAGATCAATGCCACTTGTTCGCTGCAGCTTCTATGCGGGATTTGACGATATGTGAAGGGATACATGATGAACGGGTGAAAGACGACTGCTACGCGCGGGTCGCACTCATCAAGCTTGATTACACAATATGTGACGGAATCAGGAATGAATACAGTGAGGATTGGTGCTATATCTCAATCGCAAAAGAGAAGAGGGATACATCGGTCTGTGGAGACATGCCCACAGACCATACACATGATGACCATTACTACCAAGTTGATGTATGTTATATGAATGTCGCAATAGCCAAAGGGAACTCTTCCATTTGTGGAGAATTAAACAATGTTGATTATAGGGACTTGTGCTATCTCAACATTGCCATAGAAAAACAGGATCTCTTGATGTGTGAAAACATTGTGGAAGACCTCAGGAGGGATATGGCCTATTTTGGCATTGCAACATCAAAACAGGATTACACCATATGCACGAAGATACATGATAATAGGGAGAGGGATTTGTGTCATCTGTCTGTCGCAACATTGAAACGCGAGCGTTCTCTTTGTGACAATATAGAAAAAGAGGAATTTGTGGACTACTGTTATATGAACATCGCTAAAGCGATGCATGATTCGAGTACTTGTGAGAAGATTGGAGGGGAGGAAGAGAGGAACATGTGTTATCTGAACCTAGCAACACTCTTGGGAAATCAGACATACTGCAAGAGAATCACGAATGTGTATGGCATGGAATACTGCCACGTTTACGTGGCAGAATTAAAACAGGATGTATCTGTCTGTAACAGTATAGGGAATACAACAATTAGTGACTATTGTCATGCAGTAGTCAAAAAAGACTCAACCATGTGTAGGCAGCTGGCAACAGAGACACTGAGGGTTTCCTGCTATCACCTGACTGCCGAGAGCAAGATAATCCCATTGTGTGAGGGTATATATGACCAAAACTCAAGAGACCTATGCTATCTTGACTCCGCGTTGGATGAAAAGAACATAGAGCACTGTGAGAATATAAAGAATAAGACACGAAGGGAGGTGTGCTACGACATAATAAAGTGAGCCACCTTGTTGTCAAATGCTTGCGCCGACTACCCGCTAAAAACGGGCGGCTTGCTTTGCGAGGGGCGCTCGCCGGGCAGTTGACAGCAGTGATTCCACCGCTCGGGAACACGGGGTCGAGGCGGAATCGATCAATTTGAATGGATGTTAGTCGCATGAAACGTAAATGGTTGTTGACAATTGGCATGCTCATACTGGCACTTCTCCTAACGGTATTCACTATCCCAAAGTACCTCGGCCAGGAAATCACAAGGTGTGGTGAATTCCAAGATAGTGGGTCGAGAGACTGGTGCTACCACGCAGTTGCAATGGGGAGAAGCGACATTTCGATATGCGAGAAAATACAGCATGACTCAGGAAAATATTGGTGCTATCTGGGCATTGCGAAAGAGACACAGGACCCTGAACCATGCGAGAAGATAGGAGATCAGATAGATGTTGACTGGTGTTACCTGTTTGTCGCAAAAGCAAAACAGGATTACTCGCTGTGTTCTAATATCGTTGATGGGGAGTGGAAAGACCAGTGTTATCTTGAGATTTCTGAAGTAATTCCAAGTATCTCAACGTGTGAGAAAATAACCTCCCAATACCATAAGGACTGGTGTTATATGGAGGTTGCAAAGAGTGAGAAGAACCCTTTGGTGTGTGACAGAATTTCAGGCGAGTATGAGCGGGGCCGTTGCCAGGTTTCAGTGTCCATATCTAAAGACAATACTGAATTGTGTGATGGGATGACTAATCCCCTGGATAGGGATTGGTGCTATTACCACGTCGCAATGGAGACACAGGACCAGAGAATGTGTGATAGGATATATTGCATTTTGATAAGGAACTCGTGTACTGGGGAAGTCAAGTCTTGAGTGTAACGGTCTGATTGAATTAAACAGTATTGGTTAGTCCTATTTGTTGCGAGAACTCGATTGCCCCCCTGAATTCTTCTTGTGTGAGTCTCCTCCCATCTGCCTTGTACTCTGGCCTGTATTGGTCCATTATGTTTATGCGTACCCTTGGCCCAAGGTTCTTCTTTATCCACTTCAGAATCGGTTTTGTGCAGCATTCCACATGTCCCGGGAGCACAAGATGTCTTATTAGTAGCTCTGAGTTCCTGTTTGCCAGTAAGTGGTTGCGGGAGATTATGGGAAAGTAGTTCTCAATCCTGGAGAGCTTCTTAGCGCACCCGTTGTTCCCATACTTAAAGTCTGTCAAGTACACGTCAACAACTCCATCAAGTAACTGCATAGCCTCTTCGCTCAGATACATGTTCGAGTTCCACACGATTGGTATTTGCAGGGTGAGCAACTCGAGTGATGCGAGTATCGTGTGGAGGTTTGGGGTCGGGTCTCCACCAACGAAATTCACATTACAGATATTGCCTGCCATCCCAGTAATCATGTCCGCTATCGCCTCGGGACTCCGTGGACGGCCGTTTCCTGGATTCTGACTGATGTCATAATTTTGGCAGAAACAGCATCTGAAAGTACATCCTGAGAAGAATATCGTTCCTGAAGGGACGAGTTCTGGCTCCTCGCCCAAATGAACAAATGCTGAGGAAATGTTGGATTGGGCACCGACACCGCAGAAGCCTGTCTGTTCCGTCCTGTCCACCATGCACCTGTGCTCGCAGAAGATGCATGAATGCATGAGTTCGTTTGCGATGTATGATTTTAAGTTGAGGAGAGAGTATTTTGGTGTTGTTTGAGAGTTGGGGAGTCCGTGTTTCTTCCAAGCGTCCTTCAGGCTCTTCGGTTTCTCAGCTGGGGTCCTTTTTGTAATAAGATATCTTGGCTGTTCTTCGCCCCTCAATATTGAGAGATACCTCTTCAAGGTTACATCGCCCTTAGTTTTCGAATCCTCTCCTCCAGTGGGGGGTGGGTGGAGAACATTCCTGAGAGCATCTTCCCTTTCGTTGGATTTGAGATATAGAGGGGAGCTGTTGCATCTGTGGCCCTCATGAGCTTGTGGTTGTCTTTTGAAAGTTTGTTGAGCGCGCTTGCAAGTCCATCGGGGTTGCGTGTGAGGAGGGCAGCTGTCGAGTCAGCAAGGTACTCCCTGTTCCTTGAGATTGCAAGCCTTACCATCTGGGCGGATATTGGGGCAAGTATCGCAAGCACTAGGGCTATAATGACTATTGCGCCGTTCCCTCCTCTCCTGCCTCTTCCGCCCCCGAATATCCCTATCCTCAACATGAAATCGCTGAGCAAAGCAACAAAGCCAACCATTACGACGGCAAATGTCGCCAAGCGTATATCGTAATTCTTTATATGTGACATCTCATGTGCAATTACTCCCTCGAGTTCATACCTGTCCATCATGTTCAGGAGTCCTGTGGTAAATGCAACTGCCGAGTGATGTGGATCCCTGCCAGTTGCAAACGCATTTGGCGCAGGGTCCTCTATTACATATATCTTCGGAACTGGGAGTCCTGCTGCGATGGCGATTCCCTCAACGGTGTTGACAAGGTGCGGATATTTCTTCTTCTCGGCCGGGGTCGCCCCGGATATCCTAAGAACAATCTTATCACTGTAATAATAGCTCCCTATTGCAG
>JBDRKD010000119.1:0-23240 GCA_043814255.1 Microcaldota archaeon | reverse complement strand
GTCTGTACGAAATATTGCCATTGCTGCCCATGTCGATCATGGGAAGACGACGCTTACTGATTCGCTCGTTGCGCGGGCAGGACTCATGAGCAAAGAGCTCGCAGGCCAACAGCTTGTCATGGATTTTGATGAGCAGGAGCAGGCAAGAGGCATAACCATCCAGTCTGCATACATCTCGCTCGGTTTCAACTACGAGGGCAAGGATTACCTCATAAATCTCATAGACACCCCAGGTCACGTCGACTTTGGAGGGCACGTGACTAGGGCAATGAGGGCAGTAGATGGGGTTGTACTCGTTGTCGATGCAGTTGAGGGCATCATGCCCCAGACAGAGACAGTTATCAGGCAGTCGCTCAAAGAGAAGGCGCAACCATGCGTTTTCGTGAACAAGGTTGACAGACTCATAAACGAACTCAAAGTGACTCCTGAAGAAATGCAGAAGAAGTTTATGAAGATTATAGCCGGTGTGAACAAGCTCATCCAGCAATATGCACCAAAGGAATTCAAGGATAAATGGCTTATCTCCCCGGAGAAGGGGAATGTGGCATTTGGGAGCGCTTATAACAAGTGGGCAATAAACGTACCGCACATGCAGAAGACAGGCGTGACATTCAAGGACCTGTATGAATACTGCTCAAAGGGAGAGCACACAGTGCTCGTAGGGAAGGCCCCTATCGATGAGATTATTCTTGGGATGGTAGTGAACCATCTGCCAAACCCAAAGGTTGCACAGATGTACAGGGTCCCAGTCATCTGGAAGGGCGATGTTGAGAGTCCAGAGGGGAAGACGATGTTGGCCGCTGACAAGAACGGCAAGGCATGTGTAGTTGTGTTCGGAGTCTCAGTTGACCCACACGCTGGCGAAGTTGCTGTTGGGAGGGTGTTCTCAGGAACAGTCAAGAAGGGAACCAACATGTGGATTGCCTCCCGCCAAAAGTACGAGGGAGTCCAACAGGTCAGCATCTACATGGGGCCTGACAGGGTGATGGTGGATGAAGTGCCTGCTGGCAACATCGTTGCGATGGTCGGCCTGCACAACCTATACGTAGGCGAGACGCTGAGCGAGGAGAAGATAATGCCATTCGAGCAGATAAAGCACTACTCCGAGCCCGTTGTGACAAAATCAATAGAGGCGAAGAGTACAAAGGACCTCTCGAAACTAATAAACGTCCTTAGGGACATTGCAAAGGAGGACCCGACAGTGAGGATAGAGCTCAATCAAGAGACTGGCGAGCAGCTCATCTCAGGGATGGGCGAGCTCCACCTTGAAATTATCGAGTACCGGATTACTAAGGAGAAGAAGATACCCATAGAGGCATCGAAGCCGATTGTGGTCTACAGGGAAACCATAAAGCAGGGGTATGGTCCGATAGAAGGGAAATCCCCAAACAAACACACAAAATTCAAGATCGAGGTCCACCCAATGGAGGAGGGGGTTTACAAGGCGTTGCTTGAAGGAACAATACCTGAAGGAAAGCCAAAAAGCAAGCAGCATGTTGAGACATGTGTCGAGAACGGTATGGATAGGCATGATGCTAAGAACCTCAAATATGTTTCAAATCATTGCATGCTCATAGACGCCACCAAGGGCGTGCAATACATGAATGAGGTTATGGAACTCCTTGTACAGGGCTTTGAGGAGGCGGTGAAATTAGGGCCGCTTGCAAAGGAGAAGGTGACTGGGATCAAGGTGAAGATTATCGATGCAACGATTCACGAGGATCCGGTTCACAGGGGTCCTGCACAGGTAATTCCTGCGATTAGGAGGCCCATCTACGCGGCAATGCTGATGGCTGGGGTAACGCTCCTTGAGCCAAAGCAGAATATCTTCGTGCAATCTCCACAGGAATACATGAGTGATGTCATAAACCAGCTACAGGGAAGGCGCGGTGTTGTAAATAATATAGAACAGGATGGGGAGATAGTTACCATACGAGCAAAGGTTCCTGTTGCGGATATGTTCGGCTTTGCTAACGATATCCGGAGCGCGACACAGGGGAGGGCTATCTGGTATCACGAATACCACGGTTACGAACCGCTTCCAAAAGAATTACAGAAGAAGATTGTCCGCGAGATAAGGACAAGGAAAGGGGAGCCGCCAGATCCGCCAGATCCAAGGATATTCATGGATTAGATTTTTCTTGTTCCTCCATTTTTTTCAATTTCCCAAGATAATACTGGCCAGCCGAAACAGTCACGTTAAGTGCAAGTATTGCGTGTTGCCTAACCTCTTTCTCTTCATCCGTGCCTAGGACTAACAATATCTCGTCCGCCCACTCCTGCAAATCTGGGAAATTGACCCGCATGTTCCCAAGCCCTAAGCAAGCACACACTCGCTCCCTAGAGTCATCATCCATCGCCATGCCCTCAAGTAGGCGCATGGTTTGGTTCTTTGGGATACTTCCTCCAACAGGACGGCAGTAATTGCCCTCGTACTCTAGAGTGCTTAACAGGAGTCTCCTCCACTCACCTATCCTGCCCGCACCATTCCCAACCCCTGTTTTCCTTAGGAAGTCCTTTCTGTGGTTGTTCCTGTCAACCACAGCCCCCGCAGAACATGGATAGTTCCTTAGTTTCTGGATGGACATCACTTATATCCAGTTCTTTCTGCAATTAATCCTTGGCACAAGAAAAAACTGCAGAATCATGAAATCTACTAAGAAATAGAGAAAAGCGCAAAAACGAAGGATTCCAGAGGCCACATCCATGGGGCTACCACTCATACTTCACTGTAACTTCCCCACGCATCAGCTTCTCTGCCCTCTCGCTAGGCCTTATGATCTTGGGTATCATACCTGTGAAGATTCTGCCACATGAAGGGCATTTATGGGTGTTAACATCTCCACTTTCGATGTCCCTACCAAGTTCTGGATTCTTCTCCAGATTAATCCTCATGTACATCTTGGCCTCGAATTCCCCCCCGCAAGTGCACTTCAATGTGCGCATCGTATGGCTTGTCATCAGGAATACTATATGGATGTTACCATATTTAAATCACTAGGGTGCGACTAATCCCTTTTGACATGGTTGTAAACAGTCCCAGCAATGAAACCTGCGAGGAACCCATCGAAGAGTCCCCAGAGAAGGCCAATAAATGCCCCCTTCAGGCTTGGCCCAAAACCAACATACAAAGTCCCCATAACCCGAACAAATTCAGATCCCCAGGGCTCTCCACCCACATCCACAAACATCGCGCCAAACGCAGTGGAAACAAGGAGAAGGGACCATGCAACCGCTCCAGCGATTCCCAGCCTAACAGCATCCAATCTCTCCATCCTATCCCTCTTTCCATGCCGGCATGTTCTTCATATGCTCATCAACATACTCCTCAGCAGCCTCTCTCGGCTTTGCCATTGAGCGGATGTAATGCTGAATCATCCCTTCCCTCACGTCCTCTCTGCTCTTCAGGTTTCCTTCCTCATCAGTGCAGTGGAGGCAATACTTGTTATCCTTCTTTCCGCCTCCTCTAACATCATCATGCATTATGGGCATCCCGCAGCTCTCGCACTTGTCGACCATAAAACCACCTACTAATTGATATCTTAAAAGCAATTTAAAGATTGCTGAGTGAAAAACTATAAACATATGTGCACATATGAATATATGGACGAGGCAATTGTGTTCAAGGCGCTCTCAGACCCTGCGAGGATCGAGATAATAAAAACAATAGCAAAGGAAGGGGGCCGTGTGGGTTTACTTGGGAAGAAACTGGGAAAGAGCCAGCCGAACATTTCACAACATCTGCGCATCCTCAGACTGGCAGGGATTGTGAAATCGAAGAGGAATGGAAAGCAGATATGTTATTGCCTTCGGGACAAGAAGGTACTGAGAATAATAGAAAGTGCGGGGAGGCTGAGATTATGATAGATCCAGAGTTCGATGAGCTAAAGAAGCGAAGGCTCAAGGAATTGGAGCAGAAATTAAGAATGAAAGAGGTGGGAAAACAGGGAGATAAGATAATTGTCTATTCGACAACGACGTGTCCATATTGCCACACGGCAAAGGACTACTTAAAAAGCAAGGGCGTTGCGTTCGAGGACATCGATGTGGGCGCAAATCCGGAAAAGGCGCAGGAGATGATGAACAAGTCTGGGCAGATGGGCGTTCCTGTGCTGGACATAAAAGGGAAGATTATAGTGGGCTTCAACAAAGCTGAAATAGATTCCGCTCTCTCTATAATCTGATGTTGTTATCAATCAGAACACACCCTCCATTTATCGACGTAGTTAAGGCACTACGTTGACTTGGTAACAACCTTTTTAAATTTCACCCCGCAAATGCATATGTTGCGGTATGGATCAACAACCAAAGAACATCATAAAGAAAAAACTCCAGAAGTGGGGCAATATCAGGCTGACAAAGGACAACTTAAGGGAACTCAGGGAGGCTATTTCTGACGCAACAGGACACAATAAATTTGCATCATTTACAAATGTTCGAAAATGGGTATCACAGGTGAAGAAAGATATGAAAAAAGAAGCATCAACATCAAAAAAGGAAAAACCAAAGAGCAAGCGGGAACCCGCTGCAAAGAAGGACGTCGCCGTGTCAATGGCAATCATAAGCGACCGAATTTTTCTGCAGACGATTGGCTATGAGATTGCAGCCATAAGGCGTTCAATGGATCGCATCAACAGCCAACTCACAGAGGTAGAGAAGAAGCTTTCACTCAAAAAGGAGGCCTAACTACCTCACACCGAATTCTTTTGGGTCTATCCCTCTAGCCCTAAGTGTTTCAGCAGTTTTTCCAGTTATCACAACGGGGATTTTCGACAGTGTCTTCAAATCCTTGGCCCCACAAAGGAACAGGGTCATCTTCAGTTCATGTTTCCATTTCGCAAGCTCAGAGCGCAACCCCCTGATCCCACCAGAATTCATCTTTTTAAGGAACGGGAGCGCAGCTCCAGAGAATGATGCTCCAATCGCAAGGGATTTTGCAACATCCAAACCCGATCTCACCCCCCCTGACGCTATTATCGGTACCTTCGTCTTCTTAGCGCACTCGATAACAGACTGCGTGGTTGGGATGCCCCAATCCCAGAGCACAGCCTCGCCAGAGCCCCTGTAAAGTTCAACAGCGCACCAGGAAGTGCCCCCTGCACCAGCAACATCTATCATAGCAACCCCCGCCTTCTCCAACTTCGCCGCGGTTTCCATGGATATCCCCGCACCAGTCTCTTTTGCTATGATTGGGCACCCGAGTTTTGAGCATGCATTTTCTAACTGTTTCAGCAACCCCGAGAAATCCCTATCCCCCTCTTTTTGGCATATCTCCTGAAGCCCATTGAGGTGGACAACGAGCGCATCAGCCTCTATCTTTGATATGGCACTCTCAATTTCCTTAAACGTATAGGCATTTATCTGCGCAAGGCCGATGTTCCCGAATATTGGGATTGTGGGGGCATGTTTTCTAACAGAATATGTCGATGCCAACTTTGAGTTTTCGAGCATTGCCCTCTGGGAACCGAGTGCCAGTGCGACTCCCTCCTTCTCGGCGGATTCAGCAAGAGCATAGTTTATTTTTGAAGCCCCCTCGTAGCCTCCAGTTATCGACTCAATTATAATTGGTGCACTGAGTTTCTTTCCAAACAATTTGCACGCGATAGTGATCTTATTAAAATCAATCTCCTGAACTGCTTGGTGGACGAAATCAACATCTTCGAAACCAGGACTTTTAGATCTGGCTTCAACTTTCTTTCTAAGACATATGTCTACATGGGAATATTTCCTTCGGCTTGTTTGGGAAGACATATCATTACCTATTTTGTAATAATCACCGAGGCGTATGCAACGACTGACCTGTAATCGCCGCTCACATCCCCTGAATTTCCATACTTTATGATTCTCCCCACCTTTGCATTTTTAAGCTTAGCATAAACAAGCATCGATGCTACTGGCGCATAACCACATACTGAGACATGGTTGTCCTCAACTGCAGCTACAAATGCCTTATAATCAATCCTCTCCACTTCTTTCAACGCAGCATTGTCTTTCTCTTTAGCCTTTTCAGCATCCTCATAATGCGTCATATCCGAGCTTGCTATGACGAATATATTCCTATTCAGCTCTACTCCTGATTTGAAGATGGCTCTCCCAACATCCTCTATAACCTCCATCGTGGTGCCCATCATGCATATCGGAACGAATTTGAATTCCTTTTTTCGTGCCCCGTATATCCTCTGGAGAAACGGGAGCTGAACCTCTATGGAATGTTCGAATTGATGCGCCTCTTCAGATATCTCCATCTCAGTTGAGTTCTTTTCAAGTGCCTTCACAAGGTCGGTATCCACCCGCACCTTTCCCAACGGGGTCATCCAGTCCTGATTTGAAAGTGCTACGGCCGATCCATTACCTGTATGGTTTGGGCAGATGAGCACGAACACAGGCGGCTCCTTGACAAAATTGTCTATCGCCTTGAACGCATATGCCGCCACCTGCCCAGAGTACATGTAACCCGCATGGGGTATAACTGCCGCCATAAGTTCTACGACTTCCGTGCGTGTAAACTCCACTTTTGAAAGGTATCCATCGATGTCATTCTCAAGATCCTTCTTCCCCATGGGATAGAACGAACCTGCCACTGCCGGTGAACGCAAATAATCACCCCAATAAACGAGTTTTACACTCGATATTTTAATACCTTGTGGTAGCATCATGCCACCAACACAAGCACTTTTAATCTATTATACAATCATTACACCATGGTGCTGTTGATAACAGGGACCCCCGGCACAGGCAAGAGCACACTGGCAGCAGCAATCTCCTTGAAGGTGGGTTGGGAGCATCTGGATGCAAATGCAATCGTAGAGGAGAAGAAACTTTGGAGCAGAGTCGAGCAGGGTGCCCGCATAGTTGATATGGGAAAACTCTCCCGAGCGTTGGCCCCACTCATCAAGAAGAACCGTGATGTTGTGATTGAAGGCCACCTGCTCTGCGATATTGAATTGAAATCAGATTACATCGTAGTTTTGAGGACCAACCCCCATACTCTCAGGAAACGTTTGACTGGAAGGGGCTATTCAAAGGAGAAGGTTGATGAGAACGTCCTGGCCGAAGCCCTTGATTATTGCACCATCGAAAGCGAGAGCCGCTATCCCACGGTTTATGAAGTGGATACTACAGACAGCAAGACCAAGTCACTACGTCATCTGATGCAGATATTCAACGGAAAGGGAAAACGATTCCATGCAGGTAGGATCAACTGGAGCAAAGAGCTTGAGGAATTGGCGGTGCCACCAACAATAACTTAACGGCACCGCTTATCAGTAAAGCTTTAATAACTGAAGTATTGAAACCTAATGAGGAGATTAGTGTGGACTTAGGAATTTTCATGAGATGCGAGAAGTGCAATAAGGAACTCACAAAAGAGGAGAAGGTAGCCACAATTGACGATGTAGGATTCACTCACACATTCTGCAGGGAATGCTGTCAGAAGTAGGACACCACATCTTCCTTTACTTTCCCCGCAATTGTTCTGTCTCTTATCAATGTTACCTCGATATTATGGTTCTCCTTGTAAACATCCAATGTTTTCTTAAGATTTAGGTCTCCTATGTGTTTTGTCCTCATATACACTCTTTCAAGTTTCTGTGAAAGTTTCGGGGGTATCTCAAATTTAAGAGTTGTGTCCCCAAAAGCAGCTATGTGGGAATCAGCCTTTGTGCGTGCTTTCCTTACTATCTTTGTGTATTCCTTTTTGCTTTTGTAGTACTCAACTGCAGCCTTATCGAGGGGAGTATCACCTGTAACAACATTATACACAACAACCCCCTTTTCGGTCATGAAATCGTGCAATATGTCCTCCTCTTCAAGTCTTGGGATGAGCCACCAACAGTGTCTCCCCATCCACACGTTAGTTTTGTCTTCTTTCTCATACTTCGCCCAGTTTGTAAGCAGATCATTCCATATCCTATCGAGCTCAAGCAGATTCCCCACTGTGTAAACAGTAATCGCTGCACCGGCCTCGACTTTTTCCATGGGCCTCTTAACCTTGAAGTGCCTCTTGTACAGTCCGTCGAAAAACTTCCTTGTTTCGAACACCCATCTCTCATTTAGGGAATAGTGTCTGCCTCTTTTGGAAAGGACTTTTCTGGAATGTAGAATCCTAACTGCCTTCAATACTGCTTGAAAAGTTACGGACACCTTGTACTTTCTTTTAATCTCCCTATGGAGCTGTGTCAGTGTTTTTGGTTTATCATCTATCAATATTGAGAAAACTAGGTCCTTTGTTGTGCTATCCTTTACGTTTTCCTCTGGAAGGACTATCTGCAGGGACATGAGTATATCTATTATTCCCCCTTTATAAAACCAATTGGTTACACAACCAAAAGGTTACATTTTTTTTAAACCAAACTTAGATAAACCGGTTTCAGCAAAAGAAAGAAGTAACACTGAAAAGGACAGTGGGAGGATTATTCCGATGGACATAAACGACGCTTTTCACTCCACTTGCAAAACTGTGTTCGGCCGGGAAATCGGGGAACTTAGGGAATACGAGGGTTACTTTAGGGAGGCATTAGTCGGAAAATTCGCTACTTCCTACTTCTCCAAAGAAAAGGTTTTCCTTACCTCCGAGCAGTATTGTGAAGGTGCGAAATTCTTTGACCACAACAAGGAGCAGACTCAGATCACAAAGCTCCTCTCAAAACCACTTAACATAAATGAAATTAAAGACATCGATTCGCTCTTCCTTGCAGTTAAGGAGAAACTCATTTACAGCGGCAACAAAGTAATTGGAAAGTCGATGTTTGTCCAAGAGTCGGATAATGTAATTGATGGAATATATGTTCTCAACTCCTCGGTTATAGACTCCTGCAAATACATCGCTTACTCATATGTTATATCGAGAACTGATTTTGCATTCGGGACCACTTCAACCGGTGACTCCGCTTCCACGATCAGGTGTTTCTACAACCTTTACCTAAGGCGCTCATTCGAATGTGCGTTTACCAATAACAGTTCAGAATGCTATTTCTGTTACAACCTTTTCAACTCAAGCGGATGTATGTTTACATTCAATGTTCGAACGAAGAGAAATATGGTTGGAAACATCCAACTTGAACCATCACGCTATTCAGAACTCAAAACTAAACTTTTAGGAGAAATCGCTGATGAACTCGAACGCAAAAAGAGGCTCGATTTCTCAATAATAAACATACACAAGCCAGAGGTGTCCGAAAATGGAAGAGATTGAGAAAGCATTTTCAGACACAACGAAAATAGTCCTTGGAGTTGAACTTAAGAACCTAGACGACTATGGGGAATGGCTGAGTAGAAGGGTACCTATTCCTACAAAAGGAAAATCAGCAGTCAGCGGAAAGGATGTCTGGATTCAGCCTTCACTGTGTTTCCTCAAACAACCGTTTGACAAGGATCGAATCATAGATATGGGGGAGATTGGGAAGGTAAACGAGTCGCCTTTCATAGCAGAAGACCTTAAAGATACCGACCTTCGGAATGTTTTAAAGATTCTGAAGCCAGTAGTGTACTACTGCGGGAACCTGCGTTATAAAAATGTCAATAATCTAGAGAAAACAAGCAGCGCAGGGGAAGTCGTGAATGTCTATTATTCAGAGGATATCTGGTATGGAAGTAAAAAAGTTGCCTTTTCCAACATGGTGGTTTTCTCTGAAAGCATGTTCGGGAGCCATAATGTTCATTACTCAAAATTCTGCATAAACACGTACAATTCCTTTAGAATAAGCCGTGGTCTTGAGATTGACGGCTGCACTAACTGCAGCGATGTTTTCTTCTGCCACAATTCAGAAAACCTGAGAGACTGTATCCTCTGCTTCAACACAAAGAGCCTTAGGTATGCGGTTGGGAATGTTGAAGTAGGGAAAGACGAATATCTTCGGATAAGTAGAATGCTCAAGGAGCATATCCTTGAACGCCTTGAGGTAAATCACAATTTTGAGCAAGACATATTCAATATAGCTTGCAGGGGCATAAGTGAATAAAAGGAATCCGACACAACAACTATTAAATACCCTTCAAGACCTTAAGCCTATATGGCTATATCATCTCTCTTCACTTATCTCATGACGTTCCTCTCCTCAGTAGCACTAATGACGATGCTAGTGGCCCTCATCGGATATTTTCAAGGGGGAAATACTGAATTTCTTTCAGATTACACAATTGCTCTCTTAAACGATTATTTCCCATATATTCTGATAATATCATTCCTTGTAGTTGTTGGGGAATGGACATACAAGCGACCGAAGAAGAGGAAATACAAAGGCGATAAATACTTCTCTGATGAGGAGGTGCCCCCATTCTAATCAGCAGTCTATCTGTGCCTCTTGAACTGCCTCTCCATCACCAACGCAACCACTAGGAAGTATATCACTATGAGGAGTCCGAGTGCCTTTGTCCCAGACATTATCGTCAGGTACACCAGAATGGCAAACATAGATATCAGCAATGCCAGCGTTATCCCATTAAGAAAAATCTTCACAACCGCCCACAGGCTCTTATGTCCCTTCTTCTTCGTAATCTCGTCTCTCTCACCAATCGACTCTATAATTGCCGCCATGAGCAGACTCAGACCAAGCATTGCCAGAACCAATGAGCGGGCATAATCTCCCGTGAGCGGGAACAGCACAAGCGCGAGCACAAGCAAGAGAGAGCCTGCTGCGAACAGGTGATTAGAACCAATCTTATGGTGGATAGATGACATTCTATCATATGTCTGTACGAAACCACATAAAAACATATACTATCCAATCCCGGAGAAGAGTTTTTAAACAAGCAATGTAAAACGCAGGTATGGATAAAAGGATTATGCGCGGATTGTCTCTCTCAGTTATTGGGGGGGGCCTCGTGTGGTTCGGAAAAGGCATAACAGACATATCGACCGAAGAGAAAGTCATGGGAAACGCAATGATATTCAGCCTTATACTCGGCGCATACACCCTCATCTTAGGATTATGTTCCATATATGATTTCATAGTAAACCCTGCAAAGCATGACGATTACTGAATCGCGGGATGCCTGCACCACACCCATTTAACTACCGCCTAAAGACAACTATTTAAAACCAGATTGGGAAATACTTCCATGGTCAACAAGCGGACAGCGTCCTTCCTATTCTCTTTAATGCTCCTGTTCGGATGCTTTGGCGGATGCAGACACGATGGCGAATGTTCTACAGGGGAATACTGCATAGACGGGTCATGCGTTGATTTGTGTTCCCGGGAAGGGGAATGGTGCGATTCTACAGTCGACTGCTGTTCAGGCATGGACTGCCTCTTGAATGCGTGCAGGGACCCCGACTTTGGAAAAAACCAAAATACAACCACGAACAACGCAGCCAACATAACGGATGCCAACACAACCCCCTACATCCCTGAACTTAAGATACTGGACCTTCCGAAGGGCCGGCACGAAGAGGCAGGCAACATGATAATCAACATCTCTAACGTCTCATGCTCTCTCATCGGCTGCTCTTTGGGCAGTAGGAATGTGACATTCACCGTTGGTTTTGGCGACAATTTAAGTGAGTATTCACTCCGAACCGGAGAAAGCGTGCATTTGGGCGGGGTCAGCATAAACGTGCTTGACATACCATGTACCATAGGTGAGGGCGATACTGAATGTCTTTTTGAGAACGTCTCATCTGAGTTCGGATTATCATCCCCTTCAATCATCCAGGCATCAATCAAAAAGCACGAGAAATTACTGTTGCCCGATGGGAAAAGCCTGATAGAACCAGTGGAGGTAACCTCTCTTGGCGAGATCGGGGAGCATTGGCACCCAGCAGTGCTGTCACAAGGGGAATCGATACACCTTATGTACCCACACTTCAGCAATTTCGGTTATCTTGATTTGACTGTTGAGAGCATAGATGAGACGATTGATTCCCAGAGCATTGGACAGATGTGCAATGTAACCTCTAGGGGGCTGAAACTCAGTGCAAAGATATCTGGCGTTCCAGACTCACATGCAACAGTTGGGGAGAACGAGACAACTCATGTCCCATGGCATAAGATACGGGTCGAGAGGATTACTGAATCACTCTACGCAAGCGATGGGAGTTCATGCATCCCCTATAACAAGACAGCCGTTCTGAACATAAGCCTCCCAAAAACATTCTATGGACTTGAAGTGATTATGCACTTATACGAAAGCGGGAGTACACGGACGATAACAGTAGGTTCAACAGAACCTTGGTCAGAAGGCGATATGAAGCTGGAAGTCCTCTCAACAGAGCAACTGAGTGGAGCTGACAACGCATTCATCGTCAGAGCAACCTATGACAAGCGGAACGTTTCCGTTCTGGCTGAGGGCGAGACGTTCAAGCGCGAACAGCTAGAACTTTTCGTAGATAAGCATCATCTCAAAAAGACGATTGTTGATGACGTATGTTCCGTTCAGGACTTGGTGGCCAGCATACGCTTCACTGACGGCAATTCCAGCATACTGAAAGATATCCGGGTAGGCGAAGTCGTAACTCTCCCAACAGGCTCTTCAGTAAGGCTTCTCAACATCAACGGGAACCTTGAGAAGAAGGTCAACTCCTGCCGCGTGATACTTGAAAGGGCCATACTGGCAGTAATCCCAGATGAGGAGCCACTCGGAAAGAATTAAAAGATGCATTTTGTTAATCGTAGCATGACCAAGAACAGCATCCCGGCCATACTCGTCATATCTCTGCTTTTTGCGGGCTGTTTGCAGCAGGACATACCGTGTTCTTCTAATATAGATTGCCCTCCAGGCACGTTCTGTATCGATGGTAAATGTTCCAACCTAGAATGCAAGGAGGAGGGGGCGACCTGCGCCAGCGTTTGGGAATGCTGCGGTTCTCTGGAATGCGTCAACAATGTATGTGAGAGCATTCCAGAGCTTGAGCACACTGTGAAAATCACCCTTCAGGAAAACGGAGAAGCACACGTCTATGGATCAGTTCTGGAGATAGGGGAAATACACACAGTATTTGATTCCAATTGCCAACTGAAAGACGGTTCAGTAGAGATTGAGTTTACCGATTCTGGAGGGAAGACAAGCGACCAGTTGGGCATCGGAGAAGAATTCGAGACGAGAGGCTCTTCTATCAAGTTGAGGGGAATATTCAGTTCTTTTGGGGAAGTTTACGAATGTCCAATGACTAGTAAGTATGCGGTCATAGAGGTCTCGAGAACTGTCTACTTCAATAATTCAATAACCCCCAACAGGGAAATAATGCTCCCAGGAGCAGGCATTACAATACGTTTGGTGAACCTAACAGGATTCGACAATCCAGATGTCAATATTCCATGCAGGTTCGAAAGAACCGCTACAGTAGAGATCATCTCAGAACAAGGAAACACAACAATCGAAATACAAAACGACAAACCAACAGTTCTGGATGATTCTGAGTTCCAGATAGATGTTCCTGGAATAAGTTCATGTATCGGTCCCCAGCCCATACTTACAATGAAACTCGTGCAGAGAGAACAAAAGAAGTTAGTGGAAGGACAGGATGAACAGCTTATGGGAAACATACTCTTGAAACTTGAGAAGCTAGATGTTCTTTCCAAGGGAAAACCCTGTGCAATTCAGGATGCATCCGCAGTCATATCCTTTAAAAACACAGAGAGCGCCCTCGAGTTTGGAGTCGTAAGGATTGACCAAGAAGAAACTTCGACTTTCGGTGGATTGTATTTTACGCTGAAGGATGTGGGCGGCGCGTTCCAACAGCCGAAGAAAGGATGCGGTTTCCAGAATCCCGATGTTCTATTTAGCATCAAATCAGGCATGGGAACCGGAGGGTTGTTCCAAAACAGAGTTCCAGAGGATGCGGTTATCTTCATCGAACAGGAGACAGTTAGGGAAGAGGCCCCGCTTAGCGGGGAATGCACCGGACAAAACAAAAGATATTCAGAATACGAATTCGATATACGGAACAGGGTATTGGGGCATCAGGGCCAGCTCAATAGTGAAACAAAGGTCGTTTATGGCAAGGTGAGGAAAATCACCGGGCAGTACCAGAGCACATCCAAAACACTGGTTTCAGGCGATTCAATCCCATTCAAAGACAACGTATTGGGACTTACTGGCGTCAACAAGGCGGGTGATGCCAATATCCTATATGGGGACATTGTGTTGGTGCTCGGAGTGGGCGAGAGTTCATCTTTCCAGAAAGAAGGGACGGAAAATTTTGGAAATTGTTTGCTAGAAGTAAAAACCACAGTTAAGATTACAAATCACGGCTTTGTCAGGATTTCCGGGTAAAACTTCCTACAACGGTTTTGAGCGAAATGTATTAATGTTGTTCTTTTCAATAGTATCATATGGAGAGCCTAGACTATGAGAAAGCACATGAGGAGTATGTTCTCTCCTGTGCAACGAAAGACAGGAAGATCAATGAGATGCTATACAATCACTCAAAACTCTGTTCATATCTTGAAAAAAGACTGAAGGGCATAACTGTTCTCGCAGGACCAGAAAATCTTCCAAACTCTGAACCAGCAACTGCCTCAAAATTGAAGGATTATCAACTAATCAAGATAATCTGGCTCATGGACGCTCTTGAGATGAATAAGGATTTCAGAGCCAGCGTGGGAAAGGAGATGAACATAGATTATGTAGACAAGGAGTCTGCCCACGGGGGGGTAATAGTTCTCGAAGACAATGTCCTTAAGATACGCTTGATACCAGGCAGGTCCCTCCCACCGGATATCATCGACGGAAACAAGAATTATCGAAACTACCTATATAACCCAGTTGACTTCAACCGTTCCAAGACATCCCTATTCCTTTTTCACTTCCATGCGTTCGAAGAGGACAACTCAAAGTTCGCAAGCCCTACAAATTCAGACTTGAAGGAAGCAGAAAGACGAAAGATAGATGGGATTCTATTCACAAAGATTATGGGGAACAGATTCAACACAGATTTCTTTTCTGTTGGCAGGGATGATAACAACAGACCGTTCCAAATAGTCCTCGATTTGGGTCTTTACGAATATTGACGTATCTCTTTAAATACCCAGAATGCGTAATCTATCCATGTATAAACCACCAGAGCAGAAGAAGCAATCTTCAATAAACGAGCGGATAGTACGGGCAATCCAGAGTGGGAAAATAGATGAAGTCCTGGGGGACATTGTAGAATTAAGCAAGACCCCAAAAGAAATCAGTGGAGTTATGGGAACTCCTCAGCAGAGAGAAGGCGAAGATCTTTTTATCCAGAAGATGGGCCAGAAAGCGAAGGCATTAGCTGGGAGCATGGGGGACCAGAGCATGGAGAACATACAACAGTTCCTCGAAGAAACAAAGGAAATCACAACTGGGAACGCCCGCCAGTTCGTGATGCTCTCCAACGTTCTTCTTGACATCCAAGTTAAGAACAGTGCCAATATAACAGATACCTCATACCAACTCAAGGATATTGAGGACAATCCGAACATGCCTCCTGAGGTAAAGGCATGGGCAAGGAGCGTTAAGGGGGAAGTTCAATCAGCTATAGCTTCGAAAGTATTTGAAGAGGAGGACGAGATTAAAAGTATGAGGTTAAGGCAGGAATTGGAAAGCGGAAACCTTGCGCTCGTGAATATAGTTCCTGTGCGTGAAGACGCTTCCTCAGAAGAAACCACTCATGAAGATAACTGATTATCCCTCCCACTTATTATTGAAAGCAATCTCTTCTAATCGTTTCCTCTTTCTTAATTTCGCAATGAACCCCATTGTTTTTTGAGTCAGTTTCTCCTCAGCAGGATAGCCAAGCGGAGTAAGCGCAACCACCCTCACTTCCTTAGGAATCCCCAGAATCCCTTTCACTTTGCTCTCATCAAAAGCAGCAATCCAACAGCTCCCCAACCCTTTCTCGGCAGCTCCCAGCATCAGGTGTTCCATCGCTATTGCAACATCCACAAGGTAATAGTCCTGCTCATTATGTTTCGTGCTCGCACCAGCGCTGCATGCGGCGATTATTATCGGGGCAGTAGATAGAAACGAATTGAAAAACGGACATGCTTTCACAAGTCTCTCCCTCAACTCACACCCCCTAACAACAACAAACCTGGCGACCTGCTTATTCTCAGCAGAAGGAGCAAGTCTCGCGCACTCAAGAACATACAATAATGTTTCCTCTTCAACTTCCTTACTTGAATAACCACGAACACTTTTCCTCTTATCTACAAGCTCAAGGAATTCCATATGTCTCCTATTGAAGTAATCATTATAAAACCTTGACCGCCACCTCTAATCATGACCGCGAAAGTATATCTTTACGAGAATCTTTCCGATATAAAGAGAGGAGTCGATGGTTTCCTCGAGAAGATTTTAGATGAATATGGGAAAGAGGATACTCTCGGAGTGAAGATACATTTTGGGGATGTCGGGAACGTCACACACATAACCCCCGAGTGGGTATCCGGACTTAAGGACTATTTCTCAAACCCCGTGTTCATAGAATGCAACGTACTTTACAGAAGCCCGAGAATAAGGAGGGATTCGCACTTGAAGCTTGCGCACGAGCATGGGTTCGATTTCATACCTATAGACATTTTGGATGGGGAGGTTGGGCAGGATACTTTGGAAGTTCCTGTGAATACGAGTAATACAAAGGATGCAAAACTGGGAAAGGGGCTTGAGAAATACAAAAAGCTCATAGCGCTCTCCCATTTCAAAGGCCATATGCACGCAGGTTTCGGAGGGGCGCTCAAGAATGTGGGAATGGGCCTTGGCTCAAGGCCAGGGAAATTGGATATGCATTCATCAGTCCATCCGGTATTCAATTCAGAGGCGTGCATCGGTTGCTCGAAATGCGCTGAGGACTGCCCCGTTGATGCCATAACCGTTGATTCAAAGGCACACTTAAACGAGGGGAAATGCATCGGGTGCGCGCATTGCATAGCAGTATGCCCACAGGGGGCGATACAGATTCCTTGGGATTCGGATTCACATGAGCGGGTAATGGAGAAGATAGCAGATTATGCGATGGGGGCAATGAAAGGAAGGGAATGGAGGTTTGTCAACTTCCTAACAAACATTACGATGCACTGCGACTGCGTGGAAGGAAAGAAAAAGCCAATAATGGAAGATATAGGCATTCTCTATTCCTCTGACCCAGTTGCAATAGACCAGGCATCCATAGACTTGGTGAAGGAGAGAAACGGAGGTACAAACCCATTCAAGGAACATCACAAGGTAGATGGTGAACACATCCTCCCATATGCCGAGAGGATCGGACTCGGAACACGGAAATACGAGCTGATTCGAATCTGACCGAACCAAAAAGAATCCTTTAAATAGTCCTCTTTCAAACTATTTTCGGTGGTCAGATGAACATTGTGAAACTTCTAGTTGTCATCGTGTCAATTGTCTTCATTTTCGGCTGCACAGGGTCCCAAGAACAGGTTGTCGGCGACAAGTGCGGAACAGTCTCGTCGGACTCAAGGGACGAGTGCTGTGCCAACAAGAACCAGGATACCTTACACATACAATGCGTAGGAGGATGGAAATGGGTTTCACCAGCTGAACGTCCTACTGACATAGAAAGCCCTGAATGTAGGTGGGTATGTAGCGAAGAGGTCTTAGCTGACTGCAGTAAAGCCTCACCAGACTTAAGGGATGAATGTTGTGCGAACAAAAACAAGGATAAACTTCATGCAGACTGCGAGGGAAATTGGAGATGGCTCCCCCTAGAGCATAGGCCAATGGACATAAACAATCCTGAATGCGCATGGGTATGCAATTCTCAAGATTCGAAATACTGTGAAAGCGATGGAGATTGCGAAGTAAAATATAATGTTCTATATTATGGTGAGTGCTCTGCTGGATGTTTTAACAAAGATACAAATGGAGACAAATCCTGTAATCTAGCATGGGAGCAGATACCCGATATCTGCGTATGTGAGAATAACAGATGCATCTCAAAAATAGTAGGAGCATCCTGCGGAACAGTCACTCCTGGTTATAATGACGAATGCTGCGAGAATAAGAACTTGGAAACGCACCATGTTGATTGTCCTGGTTCATGGAAGTACCAAGCCACTGGAGACCCACAAACCGAGTGTGAATGGGTATGCGGCCAAAACAGTTCTGGTTTAGCGAACCCCGCGTCAGTTTACTGCGAACAGGCAGGTTACAATCTTGAGATGAGACAAAGTGAGAATGGGACCCACGGAGTTTGCATATTCACCGATGGAAGCGAATGCGAGGAATGGAGCTTCTACAGGAGAAAGTGCGGGGAAAAATGGAGATCAGAGGAGCCATGCGTATGTACAATGGAGTACGCTCCTGTTTGTGGTATTGATGGGGAAACCTATGGAAACAAATGCGGAGCAGGATGCGCAAAGGTAGAGATAGCTTATGAAAGCGAGTGCAGGCAGGCATATTCCCAGACCCGCGATATAACCTGCAACATCTACCACCAAATGCAGGGCATCTACATGAGAATCCCCTGTACCTCAGATGCGGATTGCACACTGGAGAGCATGAACGAACACTGCGATCCAGGGTCACCAGTACTCGAGGACTGCCAAAACACGGATTATTATTGCGAAGAGAGCTTCTGCAAACAGGGATGTCCCTGATTTTCCTTCCTTAAAATCCCTTCCTTTTTTAGATAAGGATAAAAGCATGAATTCCTAAATATACTAATTCATGCAATGCCTCTCAAAACCGATTTCTCGAAGGACGTTTAACAAGAGACTGCGTGACAGTTCAATAAGCCTCTTCTCCGCTTCATTTATTGGTTCTGAAAGGCTTATGGAAACCGTAGTTACCCTGATGTTGAAATCACAATATCCAAAAACATACGGGGTTCTCGAGAAGGCAGGCCAGGATAACAGACGGATAAACAAGCTTCTTTCGGATTCAAGGCTCGAACTCTACCCAGAAATAAAAGGATTTTTCGAGAACCCAGCCGAGGATTTGCCTTATGCAGAGTACAGGATAACGTTAGGTGTCCCAAAGAAGATACTGGATGCAAAGGAATTCATGAAAGAACACATTACTGATCTCACTCGGGTGGAAACGGATTCGGGAGTGGACAGAAGCATAATCGTGGCCATACTCGCAGTGGAATCCCACTTAGGGAAAAACAAAGGGAAGCGAAATCCCATGGGTGCGTTTATAACGATGATTGAGCAGATTCCAGCGAAAGAGGGATTTGGGAAGAGACAGCTTCTGGAATTATTAAAATTCTGCGAAAAGCACGGATTCGACCCATACTCATTCAAGGGCTCTTATGCAGGAGCGATGGAATGGGCGCACTTCATCCCAGAATCATTGAACTGGGGGTTCGTTGATGGGGACGGAGATGGAAAGCCAAACCCAAAGAGTCTGATGGATTCTATGAAATCAATCGCCCACTATCTCCAAAATCACGACAAATCTGGGAACGCATGGGTGCTTGGGGGGGCAATTGAGGAAAACAGCAAGAACTGGAGAGCGTTGCTGTCGTACAATCCACGCGAGAATTATGTTAAAGCAGTAAAGGAGATAGCCGAGGTCATTGACATACCCCTTATATTACGGCAAGCTATGAAAACAGGGCTTATCTAATACTCTTTTAGTTTTTCTAACAGTTTATTAGAATAATACATATTAAAGAAACTCTTTTAGAATTACTAACAAACTCTTAGAATACCTACATAACCTACAGCAGCAAACAAAATGCGAACTTTTAAATAGTACTTTAGGCATAATCTAATGAATATGGCAGTTAAACAAGTAGGGAGAGCTTATGCGATTTTCAAGTGCGATGCATCACCAGACTTGTTTAGGAGGAAAATGTCACAAATAAGAGCACACTTAAGACGGAGAGACAGATTAAGTGAAACAGACATCACAATACCGCGTGCCGTGCGTTTCGTTCTGACTGAAGGCATGATGAAAGTAAAGGGAGACGATGAGCTAGCTATGATCGTACGGGAAGCTGGAGACGCACATATGAAATACACTATAACAGCAACATACTCGGATAATGGCAACAAGGAAGCTGCGATTGGATTGGGAGTACTCTTAAACCAAGCCCATCAATCATCACTATGGACAAGAGGCAGCCGATTAGAGGGCGAACTCATTTATAGGAAAGAAACTCACTACATGAATTTTTATACTGGTACTTTACATCTCCTAGGTATAGATAAATACGATGAAAACCTGGATCTGCAAAACGCACTTAACCTAAATAAGATGGCTGTTTTAGCTTCAGTAATTGGACCTACATGGAAAGATGAGTGGAACATCAGCATGCACCATATCCCACAAGCCTACATTCAGAGTGGCGGGGACTTTTTCGTGGCTTGTTTTAAGGGTGAGTTGATTGGGATGGGGGGGCTTCAGAGAGCTGATGAGAATACAGCAATTCTGAAGAAACTCCGAGTGCATCCGGACTTTCGCGGTTTTGGCATTGCTAAGAGACTTGTTGTTTTGCGAGAACAAAGAGCCATGGAGCTTGGTTACAAAGTATTACATGCAAGAGTAGATGAAGAGAACGGGCCAATGATAAACATACTGCTTAGCAACGGTTTCAGGCAAGGCCCTAAGGCAGTTGATTCTGATGATGGTGTAGCGCGCCTAGTTTTCGAAAAAGAACTAAAGTAGGAAGAGAATATCTAAAAGTTTAGCTCCATGGCCCATAATGCCATCATGCAAAAGATAGGTCCAGAAGAACTAAAAGAAGCAAAAGAGGTGGGGGAACATAACTCATATATGAACGATTTACTTACATAACAAGCCCAAGGAAAAAGGTCTTGTCAATGACCTTGAGGATGGTGGGTTTTCTTTAAATTGCGTGGATTATGATGAACTAGAAATTAGATTACCAAGTTCTTTTGATTCTGGAGAAAAAACGATTACGGTATATATGCATATTGGATACATCAGAATGTGTTTGCCTAAAACATTTTATAAGTAAACCTGTTACTGGAATTCTATTCTTACAGTAACCAAAAGATAGGTGAAAATATGTTTTTTTGCTTTTTCATGGTACTTTCTGCTGATAAGCAGGCCCTCACCATCCATTTTCCCCAAATCACATTGTAACAGTAAATCATAGTGTAAAACCAGCTTTTCCAAAATACCTACAGGTTTACTTATTCAGTTACTCTTTAGGTTTTAGGTTTACTGTTTAGGTATTTTACTTTGTTATAGACTCATATGACTTCTGCATGAATCTCTGAAGATCAATTGCCTTCTCTGCCCCAACTATTGGAACTCCTTTAACTCCAGCTTCAAGAAAAGCAGCAAGTGGGTTATCGACTGAACCAATCTGCTGAAGCAACTCAAATTCTCCTTTGCTAACCGCATCTATGAATCCCATGCTCCGAGGCAGATCAAGCGTATAAATCAGGTTGGATGTACCTTCACTCACAACTGCAACTGCGTAATCGTCAAATTTTGCCCCTCTGAACGCGAATTCATAGCTTAGGACCATTGCACAGTCGGATTCCCCATTGGAGTTTGATAGGCGTGCGATTATGAGTGCATTCTTCCCAGAGCTATCGACCTCTGCACTTACCAATTCCTGTTTATGTGTCGGACCTATTGCAGACCATGAGTGAGGACCCAGGTTATCAAGAATAAATGCAGGCGTATCCTTCTTAACAGCCCAGCATACCCGTGTTTCCCTGGCATTCACAATTGCATCCTGAAGTTCAGCACTCTGCTCAGCTGCTTCTTTGAAAATAAGGTAAACCGGAGCATGGAGATCGAATCTCCTTAATCCATCTCCTAATTCTCGTAGTGCTTCAATCCCCCTCCCCTTATCATTCCCATCGCTCAATGGCTTCTCGCAAAGAACAAAAGGCTTTTTTTCATGAGTTAAGCCAGAGACAGTATAATCTATATGTATTGAGTTACCAAATCCGCCTTCTTCTTTAGCACTCACAACAACAAGATCTACATCATTAGAATCCAGGAGCCCATTGAATTCCCGAGTATTTGCAACTTTAGCTCCAACTACCTCTCTTGCTTTCAAATCATGCATTTTTCCAAAAAACTCGTTTAGTCTATCGACTCCCTCAGAAGTTGTGCTTGTTGCAATAAGCCTGCCAGTGTCATTCCTCTTAGCTAAATTAATTGCATGAAATCTTCCAAAATTATTTGGCCTAACACCTATGACGACCCTATCTCCCATAGAAGCTATGTATGTGCGTTGTTTAGTATTTAAAAGTTCGTGTTTTGTATATATGCGTTTTCAATACTTTCTTAGTATTTCTAACACTTTTTTAGAATAAGCAATTTATGCACTGGAAGGTCCTCCCTGCCAAATGGTTTTTAAGGAATCTGCGAATGCATTAGCCGGAATTAGGTTGAAAAGCTGAGGAATCCCTATTTTCGTGAGCTCCCCCCTTACTTCTTCTGCAGTGAAAAACCTAATCCCCTGCTGCAATTCAATCTGTTTCCTATACTCGGCAGCATATTCTGGATCAGACACAAAACGGAAATAATCCTTTTTCAAGTGGGTTCTTGCTGAAGTCGTGGACATTTTCGGAGTTTTCTTCGTATCTATACCATACTGACTTTCGAGCTTTCCCAAGGCCTTCCCCATCCTCCTCATTATCTCCTTGCTAGGGGAAGTCATTGGCATCTGGAGCCCATACAGCTCAAGAACATCGAAATAAAGTTTTGGCAGTGTTGCGTGGCACTCAAAATAATATTCAAGTGCCCTTGAAGCAAGCCCATGTGTTCCAGGGATATCGTCTATTCCCCCACTTATCATCATCTGGCTTATCTTCTCAGCATTCCTCTTAGTGATTTTGAATGTTTCTTTATCCATATCTGATATGCGCTTCAGGTCAAGCCTGTCGAATTTGGTGGGGTTTCGCCTATATCTCATAAGAGTCAATGTGAACTGGGCAACCTGGTATGCAGTATACCTCGGTGATTCCTCTTTCAACGCCTTAAGCACGATGTTAAATGCAACCTCCTCCATTATCTTCATGTGTTGGTACACATCAGACATCTGCCTCATGTTCATTGTCACTTCCTCTCCTGGCTTAGAAGTAACAACGCCCTTGGCAAGCCCTTTCTCAGGCCTCTCCCTTTTATCCCCGCCTTTACCGACCTGAACATCCTTAACCTCGCACACGCGGGCAACCACAAACTGGTCCGTTACCTGCTTTACAAAATGCCCGACAACGATATCTATTTCGGGGGCAAGCGAGAGTTTAGGCGGTTTATTCTCTCTGTCAGAGCCCTTACCCCCTTCGCCATGCTCGCTTAGGAAAGACAGGTAGGCCATAATCCCCCTCCTTACATTGACGTAGAGTTCATAATTCTTAGCAAACTCGCCATCCGGATCCGCGAGC
>JBDRKD010000118.1:0-11802 GCA_043814255.1 Microcaldota archaeon | reverse complement strand
GGAATTCCTTGACGTCATCCACCTTGTGTCCCCTCTTGGAGACAATCTCTTTCCTAGATGTTGCGGCTATTGCGTAGTTGATTGCTTTCTTGTATTCCTTCTTGTTGATCTTCTCTATAAGTATTCTCTCTGGTTTCGGCGGGTGGGCCCTTCGCCCTTTCACTGAGAATGGAACTATCCTTACTCTTCCGAACCTTCCGTTTGGCAGCTTTTCCCTGGGCAGTCTGGAGATACCCCTGTTCTTTATAGAACGATAGCTCTCCTTTCTTCCCTGATAATCTGCACTTGTCTCTATACCTGCATACTTGTACGGGCCCTTGGGCTGGTAGTTCCTAGTCTGCTCTGAGATGACTGCCCTGCTGATTATGTCTTCGCGTACAATACCCTCAAAAACCTTAGGTATATCTATTTGCCTAAGGACCTGGCCTGTCAATGAATATACGTTTGCTTTCATGATGCAATCATCTCTGCTTTGAGGTTAGTGATATGTACTTTATCTCCGGTTTCTTCGGGCTTGGAACATGCCTGTAGGATTTCCTGAACCTGATGAGTCTCTTCTTCGGGCCACCCACTGAGCCTTTTATAATCACATATTCCCCCCTAACGAGACCAAAGTTTATGAATCCGCCTGCTGGGTTGATCTCTTCCGGCTTATCGCCTATCTTCAATATCCTCTTGCTTATCTCCGTCCGCCTGTGGTACCCCATCTGGCCTGCCTGTGGGGCAGTATACATGATTCTGGATGGGTGCCATGGACCGAGTGTCCCGACATGCCGTCTCTTGTTCGTTGACTTCCTCCTCTGAAGCTCGACTCCAAGGCGTTTTACCGGTCCCTGCCATCCCTTGCCCTTTGTAACCGAGATTATATCCACGAACTCCCCTTCCTTGAACACATCGCCTACCTTGACTTCCTTTCCGAGAAGGCTCTTGCAGTATTCAAGCTTCTCCTTCACATCCTTTCCGCCAACCCCTATCTCCAAGGTTATTGGCGTTTTCCTGCCTATCCCTGTTTTTGAGGGAAGCGCGAGGGCAAGAACACGAACATCAGAAATCTTATCAATCATCTTCTCGACGTCTTCGATTTTAGCATCGTTCGTTGGGATGCGGAGAGATTTAGTCAATTTTTCATCATTCAAAAACACATCAGAGAGAACACGGGGGTAGAAAGTCTCAGGGTCTTCAGTATATGCCCGCAGACCCCATACAAGGAGCGGTGGCACCTCAACGATTGTTGCAGGCACAGAAATCTCCTGATTCTTTGTCACTGAGTGGCTGTCATCCATCATCATGAGATGCGTCATCCCAGCCTTAAAGCCTGCAAAACCAAGGAGTAATGACTCTTCGACAGCGGGCCAGCTATTGATGCGTGGCGTCTGCGTTGTTGCCCTTTTTCTGGGCCTGATTTGCAACGAGCCATGTCTTGGCCTGCTAGGTCTTGCCATAATAATTGCTCCTTTAGAATGAGTTGCTTTTTGAACCCCCAGAGAGTGTGCGAAAACGCATTTCTCAGAGGGAGGTTTCCCAACCCATCGGTTTCTTGTAACTCACGACGTTATAAACAAGATGGACAATGTTATACGGAGTAGTATTTAAATATCTTTCGTCAGTTGTCGTCACACACTTATTTAGGTGGCCTTATGGGCCTAGTTCCTAATCTTTTATCATGGCCTGTTTGAAGATTTACAAGATCAAAGTAATGCATGAAACGCGCAAGAAATTTCATGACATCAACAAATGATTTATCATTTCTTCCAGCTATAGCTTTAAACGTCGTTGTTATTGTTGTGCTTCCTTCGAATCGATACATCTGATCAGGGGTTTTGTTCACCTTTGTGAACCCCATTCTCCTAAGCCTATCCGAAAGCTCGAGCTCCCCTGTTTTCGTTTCCACACCCATGACTTTAGCCATCTCAAAATTTGCTCTCAAAAACCAAAGGGCATTACTTGTAAAAAGTCGTTTCTGTGGGGTGAGAATTTTGTTAGCGAGGCTCTTTCCGCGTTTTTCTAATGCTTTGATAGCGAAATAAGCATCATCCGCAAGACAGAATACATCAACCTTAACCCCCTTGATTTCATCAGGCAGATATTTCTCATCCGCAAATGCATTGTTATCGTAGCCCCTTCCAATGGGCTCGCCGGTTCCGCAAATGGCAAAATATCTCTCGATTATGGGTTTGAGTGTCTGAAGCACATTTTCATGCTCATCAATTATTGGTGCGAACAATTCTCCAATTGTTGGTTTTGGCCCTAACTTCTCGGTGAAATGACTTGTGAAAGGTCTCTCCTCTTCTGCATGCTCTAATGCCCTCCTTACCTTATCTGGCTCTAGTTCGAAAGCTTTTACTACCGAAGCAACAGATACAACGTTCCTCGCATGATAACTTGAGCCGTGGATGAAGGAAAGAATGTCATCTATTTTTTTCAGGCCATACGTGGAAAACCACTTGAAGTTAATATTGCCCAATATCAAGCCCGTGGTTTTTTCCTGTAACAACTTTAGACCATCGGAGCCGATTGTTTCTAATGAGTTTTTTATTGACTGGAGGGCCCTTAATCTGATTGATGTCATCTCTTCAGCTGTAAGTAACCTGAAACGAAGAGAATCCAACCCCTTGCTTATCCCTTTTCCCCGGCTAAGATATATTTTAGCGATGTTCTCTATACATGTATCTGTCCTACTATCCAAGGTTTGAACAGATGACTTTCTGTAAAACCTTCTGCTTCCAGAGTGAAAATCGAAAAAAGGATTCCTTGGCTCTGGGAAGCGCTTGTGTACTCCCAGAGGTAGGCTAGTATCTGTTCTGAAAGAGCGTTCCTTCAAAGGGCTTTTCTGGAGCATATAAAACAAAGAATATGTTATCTCGAATAGAGTATTTAAAACAGATGGTCAGACCAACCCACACTGTTCTTTTTGATAAAAAGGCGAACGCGTTAAGTTTATTATTCAAATGCCTCAATCTATACGCATGGGTTCAAGGAAAGGGCAGGCGGCAATCGAGTACCTCATGACTCATGGGTGGACGATACTTGTCCTCACCGCTGCGCTCATTGTACTGTATTCTATGGGTATGTTCAATCCATCAAGGTACATGAGGCAGGAATGCTATTTCCAACCGGACCTTCATTGCCAGAGCTTCATCCTCACGAAACAGGAATCACCCAAGTATATCTTAAGCTTCTCAATCAACAATGGCCTCGGGTTCGATATCCTTGTGGATGGGATAAATATCACGACAACCGATATCGGGGAGGTTGGAGAATTCACGCATGTCGGCTCGTGCTCATCAGGACTCTGCTCGCCATCTTCAGGGCTTGTTAGATCAGGTGAGCTGCTCAACATAACGTTTCCCATACACCAGGGCAACGCGCTTCCTGATAAGGGGACGCTGCACCAGATAAAGGTTAGCATATCCTACAGGAACTGCAAGACAGACCCAGATTACAGAGGGACTGTTCAGACTTGCTCGGATGGTTCACCACATGTGGTATCTGGAAGGATTGTGGCGAATGTAGAATAGGTGCTCTAGAAACAGCTCGTAGAAAGCATGTGTGGCATCGATATTGGCACTGAAACCTGGAACATAATGTATATATATCACTTATGCCAATAAACGCATGAAAAACAGACAGGCGACTAGAATGGTTTACATCGATAAGATACAGTTTAGGTACTTTAAGTCTTTTCGAAATACCGACATCGACTTCTCTAAAGGATTTGTAGCCCTCGCAGGCCCGAATGGCAGTGGCAAGAGCAATATCTGCGATGGCATAAGATTTGCGCTTGGAGAGAATTCCCTAAAGAGCCTCAGGGCCAAGAAGGTTGCAGACCTTATCATGATGGGTTCTGACAAGGCAGAGATAAGGCTCCATATGAGGGAGAATGGAAAGAAGTTAGAGGTAAGAAGGAGCATAAGGAACGATGGCAAGACCAAATACAGGTATAACGGGAAACGCATGACTCGAACGGCAGTGATGGATGCCCTCAAGCAGATAGGCGCAGAAATCGGCGACCACAATGTAATCGCGCAGGGGGAGGTTGAGGAGATTGTAAAGATGACTGCAAAGGAGAGAAGGGCGATAATCGATACCGTCTCCGGGATTTCTGAATTCGAGGACAAACGAACAGAAGCTCTGAAGGAGCTCAGTAAGGTTGACTCGAAGATAAATGACGCCACAATAGTGATGAACGAGAGGGATGGGTTTCTCCAGGAGCTTGAGGTAGAGAAGGATGATGCCATTAAATACAAGAGACTCAACGCGGACCTCCATCGGATGAGGGGCTCGTTGATATATGTTGAGCTGAACAGGATAAACGAACAACATACGCACTCGTTAAACAGATACTTGAAACTTGAGAGACGCATTGAGGACATAAAAAGGGAGATAACATACAAACAAAGCCAGGTTTCAAAATTGGAGAGGGAGAAACATGATATTGTCGATGAGATCAATAGGAGGAGCAAGAAGGATTCCGCATATCGGGAGATTGAGGAACTGAGGGCATCAATCAAAATGGATTCTGTTTCGCTTGATGAACGGAAGAGTGGGCTCAAGGAAATCGAGAAGAGCATCTCTTCCATGAAGGATGACAGGGAAATATTGGACAGTCGGATATCCTCCCTAAACGCAGAGATAAAGAAACTTGAAGAGAAACTCGCGGACACAGTTGTTAGGTTGGGGGAACTTGACACAATGAGGCAGTCATGGCTCAAAGACGCTGGCGAGGTAGAAGCAAGATTCACGGAGACGAGAGAGCAACTTGAGAATGTCTCGGATGAATTGGAATCCGCTAGAATGGGAGAGGAACGGGTGCGGGGGGAACTTGCGAAAGAAAGAGAGGTAAAAAAGCTCAAGGGGACAGAATTATTGAGACTCAGGTCATCCTCTTTCTCAGATGATAAGAAATCGACAAGACTCAAGGGAGATATTTCTGGAGTGAGAGCGAACATAAAACGCCTGTCAGAAGACGCGGAGAAGGCGTTTAACAAAGAACGGTCGCTTAACAGGGAGATTCCAGATATTGAGAAGAAATGGCTTAAAGCGCGTGAGAGGGTCTCGGAATTGAGGGCGCGGATTTCACCTACTGCATCATCTGCCGGCTTGAAGGCAGTGCTTGAAATGAGGGATAATGGAGATATTGATGGGATACATGGAACTGTATCTGAGCTTTGCACATTCAAACCAGAACATGCGGTTGCCATAGAGGCATCCGCAGGTCAGAGAATGAATTATATTGTGGTTGAGAACGTGGATGTCGCGGCGAGGGCGATTGCCAGGTTGAAGAGACTGAAGGTGGGGCGATGCACATTCATACCGCTTGATAGGAAATCGGGTGGGGGAATCTCGGTTGACGCAAAGGTAAGTGGTTCAATGGGCCCGCTTATCGATGTGGTTAGTTTCAAGAGTAGATACAGGAACGCATTCACATACGTGTTTGGCGGAACGCTCCTTGTGAAAGATGTCAACTCGGCAAAAAAAGCGACCGGAAAAGTCAGAATGGTTACGCTGGAGGGGGACCTCTTCGAGCTCTCAGGCATTATTACCGGAGGGACGTTCAGGTCAAAGCTCTTCTTAAAGGAGAAAAAAGAGCTTGAGGAAGTTGAGAAAACAGCTGCGGATATGAAGAGAGCGCGGGAGGCGTTCCTGAATGAATTACATGGGATTAGGACAGAGATGGCAGACATCAGAAAGGACAAGGCGGATAAGGAGGTGCGGCTCAAGTCCTTGGAGATGGAACTTGATGATATATTGAAGAAAACTAATGAAGGCAACGCCGCAAGGGAGGAGGCAAGCGCCCTTGAAAAAGAGATTGGGACGCTTGGGGAGAACATAATGGGATTGGAGTCTGAAGCAAGAGAACTCAGGACAAAAACGCAGATGCTTGAGAAGAACAAGGATGGACTGAAGAAACTTGCGGAAGAGATTGAGAAAAGAAGCCGTGAGAAGGACATTAGCGAGATGGATAACAGTATTGCTGAGAGTAAATCTCTCAAATCGTCTCTACAGGCGACGCTTGAAGGGAAACGGAGGGAATTGACCCTTATTGAAGAACAGTCTGATTCGCTTTCTGAGGAGACTAGAGTGTCTGAGAAAAGGAAAGTGCGGGTAAAGGAAGATATTGGAAAACTTGCGAAACGCGTCTCGGAGAATACAACTAAACTTGAGGAGAATGAAAACAAGATGAAGGACATTGGGGATACTATCAAGAAACTGTTTGAAAAAAGGAACGCTATTGAAAAAATAAGTGGGGAGATATCGCTCCAAGTGGGGAGAATCCAGCATTCCTACGAACGCGCAATGAAGGAGATGAACGAGATATCAGTTAACAAGGCAACGTTCGAAACAAAACTTGTGGACCTTAAGGCAGAATTTGAGAAATACAGGGATGTCAGACCAATTGAATCTACAAAGGATGAAATCGAGTCCATGGTAAGAGGGGCAGAGCAAACTCTTTCGGAGCTTGGGGATGTTAATCTGCGCGCGCCGGAACTTTATGAGGAACGAAAGAGAGACCTGGAAGAAATAAAGATTAAAGTCGAGAAACTAGCTGAGGAGAAATCAGCCATAATGGTGGTCATAGAAGAGATTGATGGGAAGAAAAGAACGATCTTCATAGAAACATTCACTGCGGTGGGTGACAATTTCAAGAACCTATTCAAACAGGTATTCGAAGGCGAGGGGTTCCTTGCCCTTGATAACCCCTCGCAGCCATTCGATGGTGGACTGAGTATAAGGATAAGAGATAAGAAGAACGAGAAATGCCTGGAGGCAATGTCTGGAGGGGAAAAATCCTTAGTCACGCTCCTTTTCATATTCTCCCTGCACATGTACAAACCTGCTCCATTCTACCTGCTCGACGAGGTAGAAGCTGCACTGGATGAGGAAAACAGCAAGAAACTCGCGTTGCTCCTGAAACGATTGTCAGATAACACGCAATTCATCATGATAACACATAACGACCAGATAATCTCAACCGCGGACGTTGCTCTTGGAGTAACAAGAACAGAAAGTGGCTCGAAAGTGATTGGCATACAACTCAAATAGGTCCTGCCGCTGCCTTTACCCCATAGAACACTGAGATAAGCCTTGTGTAGGAGTTCATTGTCGCCCTGAGTGATGCAAAATCATCCGCATTTATCTTTATTAACAGAGTCTTTCCTTTGACCATGAGTACGGTGGTGCTTTTCTTTATGAACTCGGTCTCCTGTATCAAAGAATCGTAGGCCTTCCTCGCGGTCTTTGTGTCTGTGAATGGGACCTCAAGAACCGCTTTGAAATCAGGCATATAAAACACCGAATGAGAACAGTTTTCTTTTATGAATATAAAATGACCACATCGTCTTTCCAAGCAGCAGAGAACAGTCTGTTTCGTCCGCTGATGTCTCAAGGTTAAATAGGTGCGAGAGTTTCGATGCCATTGGCCCTGAGAGTTTTAGACTGTTCGAACGTTGGATGCTCTGCGGGATTACTCCAAGCTTGCTTATCATGATCTCCGGAGAGAGCCATCCCCAATCCTTTCCTACTTGCATGAAGATAATTTTTTCAGGGTTGCCATTGTCTTCATAGATTAGAAGAACCCTGCTTTTTCCAAGTTTTCTCGCTCTAGAGACTATGGAATCTATGCTCTTCTTCCCACGGTTTTCATACGCCCCGCGAGGAAGTAGCTTTGAAAGAGCTCTGCACAGCCGTTTTGTGGTCAAAGAAGGTTTCCGGCTGCTTGAAAGGTACATCTATTCAGCCTTTAATTCGCGCGCTATAGGTTGTCTCTGTTTGAAGAGAACCCTGCAGCCGCAATAGGGACACCTGACAAACGCCGAATCGAGCTCTTTGATCTCCTTCCTGCATTTCCAGCATTGGTACATAGGAACTACCTCTTCTGTGTCTTTATTTCAACAATCCGCCTTCCCATACTGCCGACGGAAGTTTTAAGGGAATACGTGCCACCGGCGTAAACGGACTTGCACGACTTGCACTTCCAGATTGAATTGCTTACGCGCTTGACTTTCTTCTTGCCACACGTTGGACATTCATGAAAACTTGATTTCAGCTTCTCTATCTTTTTGACGCGTTTACGCATTTCAGCTCCGCTCCTGACTGCTTTCTTAACCATATCTCATCACCATCTAAAGCATACTCCTTAACTCAGAACCCTTCTTAAACGATTGATCTATAATCTCCAGTAGCTCATCACGTCTGAACGCCCCGGATTTCCCCTTTTGCATGGCACATATATTATCTTCGGTTGTCGCGATAGTTATTCTAGAATCCATCGCTATCTCCTCATCGCATGTTGGGTCGAACATAGTCTGGTCGTTGATTTTTGCCACTGTGCATGAAACAACCTTGCTCTTTAATTTGAGCGGCTTGGTTGGCTCGCGGATAACCACCCCATCCTCATATTTTGGGAATTTCACGCTGAGCAACGAGCTCATTGCTGCCAATGCTGCCGCGTCAAATAGGTTCCCGTCATGATCCAGGATATATAGGTCGATAAATACGCCCCATACCTTATCATCCTCTATGAACAGGGATCCCAAGTCCAATATCTCCGAACTTCGAATTCCCCTGTCAACCACCCGGGCAAGTTCAATCGAACTCTCGCTTGGAGGCCCGGATTCGAATGTCGGGGAGGCCAATGGAAGCATCTCACAGTTTGTGGCGAGCACACCTTCTTTTGGCCTGTCGGAAAAGGGCGTCACGACCCCCAGCTTTGTCGCGACCAAGACCTGTGTCTTTCCGATGTGAACGGTCGCCGAGCCCTCAGCTGACGTGAGAGGATTCTTCTCAATTTTTATCTTGCGATACTCATCAAACTTCCTCTCATCTGCTCTCTTCCCATTCTTGATTAGATCACGTATAAAATCCTTTTTTATTTCGTCTAAAATTTCCATGATAAACACCTGCTAATTCTTTGTTTCACTTTCAGTGGATTTCTTATCATAGACCTCCTTAAGGGCCTTTACCTGAATGTCATGAACCTTCTCGCTTGCCTTGATTACCATGTCCACTGATTTAATTATTTCCTCCTTACTCATGAGGCCATCCATCTGTAAGAGAAGGATGTCCTTGTTTCTGGATGCTATTGCTATGGGAACATCTGATTCTCCATAGTTGTCCTCTGTTTTTGACAAATCGATCGCAAGCTCTCCGCCGACCTTTCCGACTGCCACGACACACACCAAATCCTTCATCGGAATTCCTGCATCTGCCAAAGCAACTGATGCGGCAGTTATCGCCGCGCACCTTGTGCCCCCGTCAGCCTGAAGGACCTCAACTGAAAGATCTATGGCCGTCTTCGGGTATTTCTCGCCGATAACCACGTTCTCGAATACCTCGCGAATTATCATTGAGAGCTCTGTTGATCGCCTGGAAGGCCCTGCCCTGCCGTGTTCCTCCAATGAGGCAAACGGCGACATCCTGTACCTGCATTTTATCACTGAACGATATGGATTTATCTTGTGCCTTGGGATACACTCGCGCGGACCGTATACTGCGGCGAGTATTCTATTCTCGCCCCAGCGAATAAAACATGAACCATCCGCCCGGTTCAATACGCTGGCCTTTATCTCGATTGGTCTGAGGTCCTCCAACCCCCTACCGTCAATTCGTTTTCCATCAGTCAAAAGTACTGGTTTATCTGTTCCATCCATAAAATCACCATTATTCTTTCTTCTCTTCCATTTCAATACTCAAGAACTCTTTCATCCTATCAGTAAGCCCTGGAGTATGCGCCTCCTTCTCTATCTTGAGTATGGCTCTTGTCGCAAGAGCCGAGTTGCCTCCGGTTATCCAGAGTCTTCCGTTCTTTCCAACATATATCTCACTCTTTGTCGCATCAGTAAGCATATTCAGCATTGAACTCTTCTTGCCTATCACTCTCGGAATCTTCACGGGGGATATCTCGACTATCTTCCCGTCTTGGAGCTTCCTGGCGCCGTAGAGATCCACATTCTTGACTTCGTCAACTCCCTTAACTTTGGCGAATATGATATCCCCCATATCGAATTTCGCGCGGGTCTCTTTTGTAGAGAGGAATGCCCCGTATGGGGAATTTATATTGACTACATATCCTGCAAATTTCACTTCCTCAACGACTCCGACAACATAATCGCCATCCATTGGAATGTAGGCGCCTTCAAGTACTATCAAGCGCATATCCTGCTCGTAAAACAGGCCGATGATTTCCGAATATGTCTTGCCATCCTCGATAAATGTATCTGGGATTCTCACAGGCTTGTCTGCAAGAATCTCGCCTGGAACTACTATCTTCATTCTATCACCATATCTATTTCACAATTTTAGTCTCAACTTTTCCTGATGTTGCCTTATTTATGCGGTCATAGAAATCGTTTTGAAGCCCCGCGGACATCTCCACAACTGCTATGATATCCCCATTCTTCTGCCATTCCTCCTTTTGAATGCCGAATTCCTTGAGGGTCCCGTACGATTTCACTGCAACCTCTGCAGGGATTCTTACTGCAATCTTAACCTTTTCGAATTTCATTGGAAGGATTATTCTCAGCTCCTTCATTGCCACTTCAATCTGGGTTTCCACAGCCTTAAACAGATCAACCCGGATGTTGGCCTCTTCCAGTGCTTTCTCAATCCTCTGTGGGGGGTGGGGTACGCCTGTGCGTGGATCAACGCATTCCCTAGCTAGAAACGCAACCATCTTCTTCCGTTTCTCCTCCACCATCTTTTTCTTCTGTTCTGTCGTAAGTTGTATCTCGCCGTCCTTCAATATCCTTTGCGTGATTTCAAAGATATCCTCTGTGTGAAAAACCTTTAGTATCGCATTGCTCTTGTGCCTATCTCCCTTCTTCGCATCCTTAAAGACCTCCTCGACAGCGAGAATGTTTGATAGGTCCGATTTCTTTCCAACCTTATACATGTATCCCAGGTTAGGATCAACCAAAATCTCAAATCTCTCCCCACCATATTCCAGACGGGCAATTATGGCCTTATCAAGGCTAACCATGATTAAAACCCCCTGCATCAGATCTTGGATAGATATTTGTCGGTCTCCTCATCAGAAAGAATATTCACCTGTTTCTCCCCCATGGTGACGCAGGCAATATCGACATTCTCGGATTTGAGTTTCGTTTCTGTTGTCTTCTTAAGAGCCCTCAGTGCAAGGTTGATTCCTTCTTCTATAGAAAGTCCCTCCTTATACTCCTTCTCGAAGAATTCCTCTGCCTCTTTCTTTCCAGAGCCTATGGCATCTGCTTTGTAGCCAGTAAGGGCCCCGCTCGGTTCTGCTTCGTAGAGGACCGGCTCCGTGTCCACTCCGGCTATAAGCAAGGATACCCCAAAAGGCCTTATGCCCCCGTACTGGGTGTAGACCTGCATGAGATCACATAACTCCCTTGAAATCATCTCGACTGATATACTCTCATTATAGGATAGCCTGTGCTTCTGAGCTTCCAAGCGAGCAGTATCCACAAGTCTCCTGGCATCGGCAACCAGACCGGAGGCTGTTGCTGCAACATGATCATCAATTTTGAATATCTTCTTCATTGATTCAAAAACAAGAAGTTTTGAAGATATGTTCTTGTGAGCAACAATGATCACCCCATCTACGCAAACGACGCCAATCGCAGTAGCTCCTCTCCTAACCGCTTCCTTAGCATACTCTACCTGAAAGAGTCTCCCATCAGGACTGAATACTGTAATTGCCCTATCATAAGCCTGTGAAGAAACAGGATACATATAATACACCTCACCTGTTTGTATTCTTTACTACGCTAGGAATTTTTAACATGTATATTTAAAATGTTTTCTTATGTGCCAACACCCTCAACG
>JBDRKD010000117.1:0-3122 GCA_043814255.1 Microcaldota archaeon | reverse complement strand
AGGCCCTGCGACAATTTTTCCAGTAGGATCAACAATCATAGAGCCACCATTCTGTAGACTCCCATCATTAGCCATCAAGTCATTTTTCATAGGGAACTCTTCCTCAGTGAGGTGATTGAAGTCTTCTGGTCTCACCAAGCCAGAAACAGAGATAACCCAGCTTCGCCCTTCAAGAGCAATAAACCGAGTAATGTCCTTAGTTAGTCCCAAGCTTCCTGGCCAAACAGCCACATGAATCATCTCTTCCTGAAGATGCAAGGCAGCTCTAGCCAAAGGAAGCCAGTTCTCCCAACAATTCAATCCGCCAACACGGGTTCCCTTTAATGGATACGTCTTTAAACCAAGGCCGTCACCGTCAGCCCAGACCAATCTTTCCTCATATGTGGGTTTTATCTTGCGGTGTCTGCCAAGTACCTCCCCTTCAGGTCCAATAGTAATCAGTGTGCAATATGTTGATCCACCTTCTTTTTCCAGAATTCCACCCATAAGCATCACGTTATGTTTCTTAGCAGATTCTTTCATTTCTTCAAATATGGAACTATTCTTGAGGTGGATCGCTTCTTCCCAGTACTTGGCGTAGACTTTTTTCTGGGTAGGATCATTGAACTTCGCTCCACCTGAGCGACTTATCCAAACTGGGTATCCAGGGATGAGTGTCTCGCCCCAAGTGATTAATTCCGCTCCATTGATTGATGCCTCTTCAATGAATCCAGATAGTTTATTCCATGTTTTTCTTGCATCAAGAAAGACTGGAGAAATCTGAATACATGCTACTCTAATCATGAAATCAAGTATCTAATACTGAGAAGTGAGGATAAAATATTCGATATAAAATATGAGTTCAAATCATATTTGGAATATTCTGCTGGGCTTAATCCCTACAACGGAAGGAAAACCAAGATGACCCAACCCAGCAGATGCTTGAACATAATTTTGGTTCATTTAACGGAATTGGAATTATCTGTTCTGAGACAGCGCGCGCTTATAGGCAGCGGCGCGTTTTGTGTGTTAGTGAGAGTGAGTTAGTTCTTCTTTTTTCTTGTAGTAGTTACCGATAGAGGCTGGTCTTCGAAGACCTTCTGATGCACATATAGTAACGCATCTTGCGCAGGACCACTCTGGGTATAAGGTAGCGAGTTGCCCTCGGTCATCACAGCAGCTCGCATAGTCAAACTGGATCTTTTCGTCGTAGAACCTGTGTGTCTGTTTTTTCACTTCTAAACTGTAATCGCCACTGGGTGTAGGTGTTGAGTTTTTTTGAGCCCCCGAAGGGCAAATTTTATTGCATTTTCCACACCCAGCATCGTTTAATGGAATATAGCTACAGAACCTGTAACTGTTGATCTCAGGGTCTGGGTCGGTGTAGTCGTACAGTTTGAATAAGAATTTCCGCCATTCTTCTGATGGATAGATTACTCCGTCTTCTCCGTTCATTTTGGGTTCAGTTTTATCGAAGATTACAATTGACCTTATGGGGCCCGTATATCTTGTTATAGTGCCGTTTTCAACCTCGTCTCTGAAAATAATCCTTGAGACTCCAAACTGACCAAGACCTAACAGTGCAGCGATGCTTTTCTGAGGATAATTCCCGCCTTTTGATGGTCCATGTGAGACTCCCTGTTGAACTGGGGGAATAGCTTCCCTGGAGATGGCTTCGACTGTCTTATCGTCCATGGCAACAACAGCGTTCTCTCCGTCGACAAGTTCTATTGAGGTTCTGGCGATGGCTTTATTGATCATTAGGTTCACGTCGTTGTACATTCTAGCGAATCTGTGGGAGGATGTTTTTGGGTTATCTTTGATGGCTTGTATGTATTGTTGTACTAGTTTTTCTGAGAATGGGAGCATTACTGAAACTATGGTTGCTCTTTCATAGTTATTCTTGGCGAATTCGTAGCTACGGGGTATCTGGAAAATGGTCTGTCTACCCGATTCGTCTACACGATCTTTCCGTATATTAGCGTAATATGCCCAGATCTGTTCAAGACCTGCTGGGTGGAGGCCGATGACAGCTGGATTTCTTAGACCTTTCCACAAGTCATAGTCCAATGGAACATTTCCAACTGCGATCTTTATCTGAGGTTTTCCCTCATTATCTGTCTTGTATGTGGTTCTAGTTGAGTCCCATTGAAACTCTGGTTCTTCATGGAGTTCTAAGATTTTCTTTTGGATAATATTTGACAGGTTATCAACGGATATTGGGTTCATTTAAACAACTCTTATAGAATCTTCTCTCGATATCAAATAAATTCTTCGTGCGCGCGCTGTATGAAGCCCCAGGCACAAGTCGTAAATCATCTCAGCCCTCACTATCTTGTTTTTAATCATGTAACCTATTGTTTCCCCAACAAAGAACCACGCGCGCCAGCGCGTGCATAGAGGAAGCAATAAAATATCTCAAAATGGGACTCGAACGCCAATTTACTAGTAAAAAATGGGGTGTACCAGTTATGAGTATGATGTGAAGATAAGGTTATGGAGGACTTCTTCGGGTATCCAATCTTTATATTGTTTCACCGTCTCTGAGTTGCGCGCGCGTGCGCGATGGCGTTGTTATTTTGCCGTGACGTTGCGCGCGTAGTGCTACTATTCTTCCAGTAATCTCTTGATCTCATCAACGCTCTTTTCTATGGTCAACAGCCGTTTATCCAGATCGCTGATCTCCTGATTCCTGTTCTCACCCGCTTCTCCACCGGGAGATTGTCTTATGATGTGTGCTGTCAACATAAACGCGGCGAAGACCAGCCAGAGCGATGCCCCAGCAAGGTATTCAGTGTAGTTGAATATTCCAATGATCGCTGCGATCCCGATCCAGACCCCGACTATCGCTGTTCCTCTATAATCCATGCGTTTCCCTCCTTTTTCTCAGTTCTTCAGGCGATATATCTATGTGGAAGTCCATGAGCTTATAGTACCTTAACGCCTTAGCCTCGTCCTCCAGGAGCACGGTCCTTGTCTCTACGAGGCCAGCTTCTCTTAGCTTCTTCAGGTGAACCTTGGCGAGGGCCCTGCTGATACCGATCTCCTTGGCTATGCTACTCAGGTACTTTTCCCCCTCGGTGAGGGCGGTCAGTATCTGGAGCCGTGAGATGTGTCCAAGGGCCTTCAGCTTGGCCGCAAGC
>JBDRKD010000116.1:0-8443 GCA_043814255.1 Microcaldota archaeon | reverse complement strand
ATGTCCATTTGCCCCCCAATCCTTTCAATCATATTTCCGTTACCCTGTCTCCAACCTTCTATCAAATCGAGTTTGTTTGCAGCTATGACAAATGGTGTCTTATACTCCCTGAGTATCTCGAAGGCCTCAATTGTCTGAGGTTGGAAACCCTGAGTTATGTCAACCACGAGCACAGCTATATCGGCAATGCTCCCCCCACGTTTCCTGAGATTTGTAAACGCCTCGTGACCTGGGGTATCGATGAAAAGCAGTCCAGGTATCTTTACATCTATGTTTAGGCTCTTGAGGAGAGGCCCACATCTCTCCTTGATGATATCTGCCGATACCTCACTCGCTCCAATGTGTTGGGTTATCCCACCACTCTCCTTTTTCTGTACTCGCGAGTTCCGTATGGAATCAAGTATCGACGTTTTCCCATGGTCGACGTGGCCAAGCACGCTGACAATCGGTTGGCGAATCACAGGTTCTCCCCCTTATATTTGCCCGAATAAAGACTTTTGGCCTTTTTCTCGAGTTTTATGAATACCATCTGCACAAGCCTTGCATTTCTCTTAAGTCGTATCCCCTCATCATTGACGACCACAAGCAGGGATTCGCTTCTTCCCCTGTAACCTGGGTCCCAGACCGCGCAGTGAAGGAACGCCCCACACCTCAGCAGGGAACTCCTCGGATATGCAAGTCCCGCACAATCCTCCGGAATATCCACTATCTCGTTGTATACTACTTTGTATGCTCCTTTTTTCAGATGCACCCATCCATCTCCTGAGAACTCGATGACTTTCGTCTTGCTGAGCTCCCGCTCGCTATTATCAAAATCTATGCAACCCCTGCTCTCAAGAGAACGTACTTCACAAAGACTTAAATCAACACCACAGGGCTGAAACTGGAGGTCTGAAATATACTTATCTACAAGCGCCCTCTCGATTATACCCTCTTTCGTGAGAAGCACAACATCACCTGTAAAGACCCTCAATTATCTCTTTCAAGTGCTCTAGTGGAAGTCCCTCCTTGCTGATGTTCGCCCTTTCTTCTGTAGTAAAAAATCGTTCCTCCTCTGCTTTGGCAGTTTCCGGCCCATCCGAGGCGTGTATGATGTTCTCGCTATTGTCTTTCCCAAACTTCGCCCTTATTGATCCTGGTGATTCCTTCCTTGCTTGTTCTGAGTCTGTTGGGCCGCACAATCTCCTAAAATCCGCAATCGCATTCTCTTTTTCTAGGAGCAGCACAAGAACCTTGGTCCTGCCCATGAACGAAACTATATTCTGGAAAAACGGCTTGTCCGTATGGTGGGAATAGTGTTCCCTCAGGATATTCTCATCAAGCTTCATTGTTTTTAATGCCAAGACCCTGAAGCCATTATCCAGAACTATCTTGACAATCTCCCCACAATGCCTGCCTTCTACACAATCAGGTTTAAGTATGGCACACGTCTTCTCCATAAGAACACCTCTAAACCTATGAAGGGTTATTCCTTGTTTTTCTTCTTGGCGGGTTTGTAGACCCATTTCGTGCGTCTTGGTTTCCTCTTGAGTTTCAGTACGTGCTTCTTGCACTTACCAGAGCAGAAATATTGCGAACTCCCATCACGCTTCACGTACATTATCCCAGAACCCTTTTCAATTTCCATAGAGCAAAACGAGCATTTCATATCCTAACCCCTCACTTCGCCTTAATCTGTTTTGCTTCCCTCTCTGTTTCGAGAAGTATTAATTTATCTCCTTTCTTTATAGGTCCCTTGATGTTCCTGCGTATCACTCTGCCTTTGTCCCTGCCTTCAAGTACCTTACACATGGCTTGATATACCTCTCCATGTATCCCAGTCTTTCCAATCACTTCAACAATCTCAGCCGTTGCCTGTTCAGCCATCTGTATTCACCTACTCCTTCTTTTCCTCTTTAGGAGCCTCTTCTTTCTTATCTACTCCCTTCTTAGGCTCCTCTTTTTTCTCAGCAGGTTTCTCCTCTTTCTTGGTTTCCTTCCTCTTTTTCTTTGGTTTATCCTTCTTCTCGTCCTTGTCCTTATTCCCAAGGCACTTTGTAATTTCATCGATTATCTCACGAGCATTCCCTACTTTCTCGATTGCTATCGCAGAACATGGAACGTCCAGCCCCGCGCTCTTTCCGAGGTCTTTCTTTGATGGGACATATATGTATGCCAGCTTTTTCTCATCGCAGATCATCGGCAGGTGCATGACCACCTCTTCGGGGGTCACATCCTCTGCGATTACCACGAGTGCGGCCTCTCCTTTTTCGATAGCTTTGGTGGCTTCATTTGTGCCTTTTCTAACCCTGCCAGTGTCCTTTGCAATCTGAACAGCCTGATAAGCCTTCTCGGAGAGCTCCTTCGGAGTCTCAAATTTCACATAACCTTTTGCCATTATAACACCTCTCGCTTTCGGTCATCGAAAACAGCGTCTTATTATCTAGGTACTTTGTTTTAAATACCTTTCGTAAAAAAGGAGGGAGGCGGCCCGAGGGCCGCCAGAGGCGATTCGGTGGCTGTGGGTAATTCAATTACCAGGCGAACCTTTCTATCTCATTATAATCTGGGGTGGTCGGCATGGTTGTGGCAATCAGCAATGCTCTACCTCCCATTCTTGAAAAACACATGTGTATGTTCAGTCTCCTAAGCCTCTGCGCTATCTCATCAACTTCGGACATTCTCAATTTTGTGACATCCATTTTCATATGCAACACCCCTTGGGATACTAAGGTTCACACCTTCAGCTTTTAAGGGAAGTGATGGGGTAGATTTCCACTGAAACTGACGTCAGAAGCAAAAAAAAGCGCATTTTGCAGAATTGCGAACACAAACAAATAAATGCGCAAAATGTGCAATATAATCAGTAAGAAGCCTGCTTAGTGCAAGCTAAGAGGAGTTCATATGGTTGACATCGCAACGAAAAAAGGAATCGCCTCTGTACAGAGGATTTCGGCAGTACAGGCCATAGTCCAACCAAGGGTACCGAGCACAACATTCAGCAGGATGCAGCCGTTCCTAGATACGAACCTTCAGACAGACACAATGAAGACGGGCACAACGAAATCATTATTCAGTGCTTCAAGAGCTCAGATTCTCTCAGTGGACGACCTTTCTGCAAGAACCAGGATACAGATAACGATGGGCAAGAAGATTGTTATCCCCATAATCACTCAAAAACAGATTCCAGCTTATGGGATATCCAAACCAAATGGTCTCTCCTACAAAACAACAAATACATCCATTCCCAATCCTTTGGATTCGATAAAGTCAATGGCCCTTGCAGGCCTTATGCTCCTAGCTCTGGGGCACATGGCCCGCTCAGTACTCCCAAGACAAAAGAGGCTCTGAATAATCAGCTAGCTTTTCTTAGGAACAACATCTCCCCTGCTACTTTCAAGCTGCGTGACAATCCACTCAAGTTTCTCAAAACCCCCCTCCTTGACTTCACACTGCTTTATCTCATTGTCCTGTATCTGGAGTTCGTAAACATCCTCATTATCCGATAATATGACTTTCCCATCAAGCTTTCCCCCATCGAATTTCAGCGCGTTAGAATCAACCCTGACTTCCTTCTGCCTTATGCTCTTCACATCAATGACCTTGTTTATCTCAACCATGGTCGTGGTGGCTTCCTTGTATGCTTTGCTCTCCTTGTTAACTCGCTCCCTCAGGTCCATCAGTGATTCATATATCTCTAGCAACCTGCTCTCAAGAATTTTTCGCACCTTTTCCTTTTCTCGCTTTTCCATGTGCACACCTTACACTAACGCCTTTATAAGGGCCATCTCCTTCCTTGCTTCCGGGACACTGCTGCCCAATATGATGTTGCTCACCACATTCTCACTCACCGCAGTTCTAGAAAGTTGAGTAGTCCCCAGTGTTGTTTTCCTTGGCACAATCTTCGAAAGATCCATACCCTCCTTCGAAAGTTCTTCAATCTCTGCTTCAGGTTTCTTCTTCATTTCTGGAGTAGCATAAGCCATCTAATCACCACCGATATTATCCCAAACCAACTATTTAAACCTTACAAATTTATGAAATCCACGTCAACTTCTCTCCTGTTGATGCTCATTATTGCGGCCCGCATGTCCTTCGCAGCCCCAACACTCACAACTATCGTGTTCCCAATCACCTGTTCCCCTTCGTGCTCGTGAATATGTCCACATATGTTCATGAATGGTTTCTTCCCCTCTATTACCTCTCGTATCGCGAGGCTTCCAATGTTCTCTCCATCAACCATATCAAAGCACCCTCTCGGTGGCATATGTGTAAGGAGAATAGTCTTCCTATCTATCTTGAGTTTCCTAAGGGAACCACCTATCTCCTCTTCCGAATGCGCAAAAGGCATAGTATCAGGGAGGTTATTCCCCCCAAAACCAGCTATCTTCCAACCCCCCAGTCTCTTAACTCTGTTATGGATGCTGTACCCTCCTTTCTCCAAGAATTCCACGATGGGGGGGTTATCCATATTCCCAGGGACGGCATAGAGTCTATCAAACGGTTCGACGAATTCCTGCGCAAAGGAAACAGAGCCATCGTTGTTCAGGTCACCCATCAGGAAAACAGCGTCAAAACTCCTCTTAGCAAGGAGCATCCGCACCCTGTCTATCACCCTCCTATTCCCATGGACATCCGTAAGCGCTAGCACATCCATTCACATACCCCTTATTGCATTCGCCCTCTTATCGAAATCCTTTTTTAGTTTGTCCGCTATGAAATTTCTGGTGTATGCATCCGCCTTTACAGCAATTGCAATCTTTGCTGAGAGCGCCCTGGAAAGCTTCCCCCTCTGCTTCTTTGGAGCACCGCTTATGTATGGATGTTGGAATATGAGCCCATGTTTTGGCGGTTTAGAATGTTTCTTTAGATGTTTGAACAGTGCCTTCTCAGCCCCAAGGACCTGGACTGTGCTCGCAGGCATCCTTGCAAGCTTATCCAGACTTCCTGCCCTAGCAACAAGCTTTGCCGCAAGCCCTGCGTCCACAAGGTGCACGAGGTTTGGGCAGACTTCTCCAGCAAGCATCTCCTGGTATCTCTCAAGCTCTTCACGCAATTCGTAAAGCCCATGTATTTTCCTTGCGGTCTCCTTGATGATATAACTGTCTTCATCCTTCAAATCAATCCCAATGCTCTCCTTCGCTCTCCTCTCTAACTCCTTTGCTTTCTCCTTCCCAACAATTCCGATGATCTGGCCAAAATCGACATTATTCTTATCAAACACAGCAACCAACTGGCAGTACTTGTCCGGCTCGTTTATTTTCATCTCAGGGAAATAGATGCCATACCACTCAGAGAGCCTCTCGAAAAGTAAATTTGCTGCCTTATTGTTGTCATCAATAGCTCCGACCACATGCACAAGCGCCCGGTCTCGTTTTCCAAGAGCTTTAGTCACTCCAGCTTTCGCCTTCTCAAGTAAGTCCATATGCATATCTCCCCAATTCAGTATAATAAACGTTTCGAATTACTCTGGAAGAGCCGGCGCGTACTCGGTCTTGTGAAACTTGAGGAGAGAGTAGTACCAGTACTCCTTTATCGTCCTCCCGAACTTGGTTCGAGCTTCGTTCATCATATCAAGAAGTTCCGCAAGTCCCCTAACGTGGACGTCGAATTCGAAGTCCGAACCCTGTATCGTTTCCTCGGTGTACACTACGCTTGGTTGTGCAAGCATGTATCTCTTGAAAGCCTCTCCTTTTTTCCTATCCCCAAAGACCACGTCCACTTTGAAATAGTGGTAACCTAGTTTCATGTGATCAATCCTTGCCCGGAGACCAAGCAGAACACCGCTTTCTTTCAGCTTCTTTAACCTATAACGCACTACCATGAGAGAAACCCCAAGTTCACGGGCAATAGAATCAAGCGGCGTCCTCGCGTTTTTTGAGAGAATCCTAAGTATCCCGATATCCGTCTTATCGACATGGACTGGTTCGCACCTCCTGAATTCAGTAAATTCAACGCGCTCCAAGTTCTTTTCACTCCCAAGCAGGTACTGTTTGTTGAACTCGGTGAAGCTCGTCATCGGGCAGATTTGGAACCAGGAGACCTCATTACCGTACTTTCCCATAAGTTCCTGCCAGAAGTCATAGAAGTCCCAAATATTTCGTGCCCAAGTAGCGAAGGCAGCATGGAAATTCCCGGAGACGCTTGCAACCATCCACACTTCCTCTCTGCTTATTAAATACTCTATAAAATCCACATCTCCCCGTTTTCCCAGGGAGCTGAGCTTGAGATAAACCCGAAAGGGCATGTATCCAAGCTTTGCTTGGTCCACAACCGCGTAATAGCCCGTTATTACGCCATCGTTCTCGAGTTTTTGAATCCTATACCTGACTCGCTCTTTCGAAACCCGGAGCTTCTTCCCAATCATCGAGTAGCCTGCCCGTCCGTTCACGTCTAACTCAGCCAGAATCCTCTTGTCCAGAACGTCGAGTTCATATGCCATATTTTAATATTTTGATATTTTAGTATATAAATTTATCATTTTTAGCAAAAAAACTTTTAATTAATATTAAATAGGTGATAAATCTTAATTTACACAGAAAGCGAATATATGTGGAGACCATGAAAATACTCGCATTGCACACCAAGGATTCATACTTCAAAGTCACAACTACTCCAAGAGTGGAGCGGCTCCTTAGGAAGAGGTTCGGCTTTGAACTCCCGGCTGTGGAAGGGCCGAACAGGGAGATGAAAAGCGGAAGGGCTCTGGTTTTTCTTGTCTGCGCTGAGAAAGGAGATGAAAATCTGAAACCGAAGCGGGTTGTTGAAGAAATAAAGCGAAGTTCCGAGCTAGTCGGGGAGAAAAACGTGGTGCTTGCCGCGTTTGCGCATCTTTCGGTTAATCCAATGGGACCGAAAGGGGCATTTGAGGTTATCGAAGGCGTGGTGGCAGAGCTGAAAGTTACGGCCAACCTTAATGTTACTGTGGTTCCGTTTGGCCATGACAAGGGATACTCCATTACCGGTATGGGGCACCACTATAATGTAGCGTTCCTGAGTCTAAGCCCGCTCGTCGAGGGACCGAACAACTGATAAAAACTTAATCCCTATCCTCTCTTTCTCACCCCAACGCTGAATACATCGAAGTCCAGCCTTCCTTTCCTTTCAAGTTCCCCGTTTACGTAATCCAGCAGAATCCTCTTCACCCTCTTGTATTCCTTTGGAGGAACCTGCTGGTTGCAGACTGCGTACCTCAGCCCCTTTGCGTTGAAGCAGAACATCGACTCGTGGACATTCTCGCAGTTGTGGCAGAAATAGCAGTCGCTGCACTTGTAAGAACTATCTGTCTCGAGGCAGTTCTTTGTGTTCGTTACGTTATGGCAGTTTATGCAGAATCCTGAGTAAAGCACGCGCATGTAGCCACCGAAAATATAATCGGACTCAGTGACTACTGAGTTGAATGCCGAATGCTTTGTCCTAGTGGCCCACAGGGAACGATAGGTGTCTATCGAATCGAATATCGAGACTGTGTCGGGGTTGTTCCGCGACTGACCCTCAGAAACTTCTAAAGTGCAGACAGCTTTCTCACAAACCCCCCTTACTATTTCATCGAGAGACGGGACTTCCCCAGGAGGGATGTTTATTTGCTGCTTTTGAGCCGATCCCAGAGCCTCGCTTAGAGAAACTATTCTGGATGATGGGAGTCCCTTGAGCATTGGCAGATCGACCTTATAGGCTGGCGAACCTACACCTAAACGCTGTATCCTAATTGCTTTTTCCAAAAGCCACTCCTCTGTTTTTTTTGAAAGCTTGTGCCCCACCCAAAGCACCACTCTGGTAGTATCAGCAAATTCTTTTTTGACGAAATCAGGAGTTTTCTCTTCCAGTGCAACAACCTCTTTTTTTGCTACGACACTCTTGTCTTTTGGAAATATATCGACAATGGAAAAGAGCCGCTTGTCCCTCTTGAGGATCTCCGCCATCTCCGAAACCAACTTCTTCTTAATCTCCCCGTACCTGTCCTTTGAGAGATGGAGGTTGCCTATGCAATAATTTTTCGATCTGAGGTTGAAGCAAAACATACAGTTTGCGGAATTCGAGCAGTTCAGGGAGTAATACGAGTCGCGTATCCCGGTGGAACAGTGACATTCAAAGCTTCGGATGCTGCCAATTATAAAGCACTGCACGCAACGGATGGAGTGGCTGCACGTGTTAAAGCCGCTTACCCCATAAATAGAGTCAGAATTCCGCCCGACAGAGCAAAAGGCGGCGTATTTGGTGTTTGTGACATCATGGGAACTGAACACTTCGATGCAATCTGCGCAGTTGTCGGCTTCGTTTACACTGCTGTTCTTTCCGAAGACTTTGTTGCCGCAGTACACTGCCCTCTCGCCAGCTGCCTCAAGGAGTGAGTCAATATCCTTTATCTCGTTTATTTTTAGGGGATTGAACTTCAGGCTCCCGATCTCATCCTGTGAAACGTACACCGATCCATCCAGGTAATAAGGACTGGAGACCACCACCC
>JBDRKD010000115.1:0-2205 GCA_043814255.1 Microcaldota archaeon | reverse complement strand
TCAGGAGTGACTTATTCTAGCGGCAATTGATATATAATTAGAATGTATTTGACTTGAATTGGAGCTGGCGCGGGGAGGCACGATGTCTGTCATATTTCAGGATGGCAGGACGTTTTCCAAAGCACCGCTCTCATCAGATACCGCTACCTGGATGCATTATCAACTACTTTCACACATCCCTTTGATGACTAATAGGCCATGGTCGACTATGATGGATTTACCTCATTTACCGTTTTGCCGTTCTATTTTTTTAGAGGTCTTTCTGAGCGAGTCCATTACCAGTGATTCGACACAATCTTCGAGCTGTATTAACAGGTTCTTCAAATCCTCAACAACCTGCGGGTCGCCCTGCCGCAGGTCCAGTAGTTTGAGCCTGATTTGCGTGAATAGTTCGTCTGTTGTCTTACTGGTATCCTGTTTCATACTTTGTCCCCCTTGTCGCCCGATGTATCCGGACATCCTTTCGGTTGCTTCGGGGTTTGGTTCAATCTTTATCCGGAATCAAAGCAATGACGGTTACTTCTACCAGGCTGTTGCTATATGCCCCGAGTCTGCTTACTTCAACCACGGTGCTCGGTGGGGGGCTTTTTAAAAACCGTCTTCTTACCTGGTTAAATGCCGGGAAGTTTTTCATATCGGTAAGATAAACCGTCGCCTGTAGAAGATTATCCAGAGACGACCCGGCTCCCTCAAGTATTCGTTTCATAGTTGTGTAGACACACCAGGTTTGCGCCATTGTCGGGCCAAGGTGAGCATCTTCATGGCGGTCACCACTGGAAAGCTCTTTGGCTGCGTCTTCCGGGAGGTCATCCAGACCCGTACATACTTTGTTGGTATCGGGGTGCCTGCCGGTAATTCCGGCCAGAAACAGGAATGGGCCAGCCTTTGTGACCATGCTATAGTATGACCCTGACGGTGGTATGTTGGGTGTGGTGAGAACTTCTCTTTTCATTTCTCCTCCTGCACTCGCTGAGTTGAAGTAAATATAAGCTGTGACATTGAGTTTTGTCAACAGTCGGCAAAGAAGGCTCATGCCCTGCTATAAGCGGCAGTTTGATACAGGTGAAGAAGATGAGCAAAATAAGAGCCGGCACGCGAAGTTGCGTTGAGAATAACTCATGGTTCGGTGTAATATTAAACAACATGGAACTGAATGAAGCACTCTGCTTTAATGGCAGCCTGGAATGGCGCAAGTGGTTGTCGCAAAATCATGACAAAGAAAAAGCGGTGTGGCTAATCCACTACAAAAAACACAGCGGCAAGCCTTCATTAAATTACAATGAAGCCTTGGAGGAAGCAATATGCTTCGGGTGGATTGACGGCAAGATGAAGGGAGTTGACGGGGAGCGGTTTATCCTCAGGTATTCTCCTCGCAGACCGAAGAGCGTTTGGTCGAAAATAAACAGGGAAAAGGCGGAGAAACTTATAGAAGCGGGCAGGATGACAGATGCGGGATTGGCGAAGATTGAAGAAGCGAAGAAAAGTGGTTACTGGGATAACGCTTACACGAACAAGAGGAAAGAAGAAATGCCCTCGGATTTGAAAAAAGCTCTGGTTGAAGATGTGACAGCCTGGGATAATTTTCATAATTTCGCAAATAGTTACAGAAACATGTATATTGGTTGGGTTAATAGCGCACGAACGGAAGAAACACGGAAGAGGCGAATTACGGAAGTTGTTAAACGGTCGCATATTAATAAAAAGCCCGGAATAGAATAGGCGCAAGGTCGTGATTGAAAGCAAATAACGCATTAAGGAGGTGAACCTGATGCCGACCTGTGGAGAATGCAGTCTGCTGGTAAAAAATAGCGTGGGAATGTATGTTTGTGGCGGCAAACAGAACCTGTGTTTCGAAGGAAAGATAACCCCTGAGACAGACGCTAAAACGTGCATCAGATTCTCCAGGAAAGAGCCGGAGAAGCCTGAATCAAAAAGCTGAGTGATAACGGCTGGATTCGAACCAGCGACCAAGAGATATGGAGCAACGTTTCGCCACGAGCCATGTTAGATAAAAGGTAGCCCGTAATGTTATTGCCATCACTTCGCCTGTCATTTTATGCTCAATCTGGCAGCAGAGATGCTCCGCAATCTCTGTGAATAGGTCAGCAACTTCTTCCTCAGCCTGATATTCTTAGGTGTTACTTCCACCAGTTCATCTCTATTCACAAAATCAATTGCCTGCTCCAGACTCATTTTCAGGGGTGG
>JBDRKD010000114.1:0-13248 GCA_043814255.1 Microcaldota archaeon | reverse complement strand
CTCCCCCCGGAGACATGCCCTACATGCGTGCAGGTGAACAAGTATGTCGAGATAGACGAGAGCGAGGCCAGAGAACTCATGGGATTGGGGTGATGAATGTGGATAAGGATGAAATAAAAAGCGCCTTCAAAAAACTTACTGAGGGAAACGAGTTTATCCTGAACCCAGACAACAACCATGTGGATTTCATAATAGACGGAATTCTGAGACTTGAGAAGGAGCATGGACTCAAATACTGCCCATGCCGTTTAAGGATAGGGGACAGGAAAAAGGACCTCGAACTCGTGTGCCCCTGCAACTTTTTCATACAGAATACGTGGAAAGAACAAGGAAGATGCTGGTGCGGGCTTTTTGTGAGAAGGTAGCTACATACATTTAAAAATCCACCCAACAATACATATTTGAGGTGCTATTATGCCAGATTACGTGTTTGAAGTTTCATCAGAGGCAGGAAGGAAGATAGGTGGCATCTATACTGTCCTGCGCTCGAAAAGCGCTTACATGAAGAAGAAGTACAAGGATAACTACATATTGTTTGGGTATTACGATGAGCTGTGCGAGAACCGTGGTGATTTCCTCCCAGAAGAAATCCCAAAAGAGTTCAAGGATGTTTTTACTGAATTGAGGGGAGAGGGGATAACCTGCAAGTACGGGAGATGGACAAAGGGAAACAATGTCCGCATAATCCACGTCGATTCCAAGAAATTCGGAGAAAAATTGATGAACTATGAGGGCGATTATGGGGCCGAGAAATGGGACAAGCAATCAAACTACGTCAAGTATTTCCTGTGGAAGAACTATGGTGTCGATTCCCTTTCCTGCCAATGGGATTTTACTGAGTATGTTACGTGGGCATATGCTGTTGGCATAGTCATCAAGCAGATAATGCTCGCCCCGTCGATGAAGAACAAGAAGGTTGTCGTGGGCTGCCATGAATGGCTCGCTGGAACGACCCTGCTTTACTGCAAGATGAAAGGGGTCCCGGTGAAGACACTCTTCACAACACATGCGACAACACTCGGCCGCTCCATTGCGATGAGCGGAAGGAACCTCACGCTCGAGGCATATAACAACCGGGGGCAGGTCATTGACCAGAGCGAGGCGCAGACATTCAAGGTCCAGTCCAAGCACCTATTGGAGGTTGCGTGTGCAAAGAACACCGATGTATTCACCACTGTAAGCGAAACAGTTGCTGTCGAATGCGAATACATACTCGGGAAGAAGCCAGACGTTATCACGCTGAACGGCTTCAATTTTGGTCACTTCGAGGTCAAGAGGAAGAAGGACAAGCTTGTGAAATATGTGAGGAAGGAGATGATGGAATTCCTGGAATCCTATTTCGTTCCGTATTACGCCCAGAGTTACAAGGACGCGATAGTGATATATGTTTCAGGGCGGTATGAATATGTGAACAAGGGTTTCGATGTTTATATATATGCACTTGGGAAGCTCAACAGGATGCTCAAGGGAGGCAAAAGACGGATATTCGCTTTCATCTTCGCACCAAGCGGCATCACCGGCCCGAAGCCGCATGTTGTGAGCAACTATCTTCTTTTCGACAAGATACGTGAGATGATGGATAAGGTCGATGTAGAGAGATCGCCAATAAACCTCCACGAGTCAATCAGGGGGGTGAAGGGGGACATAGGCATGAATCTCAGGACGATGGCAAAGAGTTTCAAAAGAGTTGGCGAGAACCCGCCAATCACATGCTTTGATTTGAAGTACCAAGAGGATGACGACGTCATAATCAAGGCATGCAAGGACAATGGGCTAACCAACAAGCCGGAAGACCCTGTCAAGATCATCTACTACCCAACGTACCTCAGCGCAGCGGATGGGCTTCTCTCGATGAGCTATTATGACCTCACAGGGGGGACAGACATCGGGATATTCCCATCGCGTTACGAGCCATACGGGCTTACCCCGGTCGAGGCGGGCGCAAAGTACAATGTGGCGATTACTTCGGACTCAACTGGCTTCGGTCAGTTCATAAAGGACAAGCTCAAGAAGAAGTCCGGGATAAAAGTCATCAAGATGCTGGACGCCTCATTCGACCAGACAACAGACGAGCTTGCCGATATACTCAAGGAGATCTATTACATGAAACCAAAGCAATTCGAGGAACTCAAGGAGGACGCATTCAAGAGCTTGAACGTGGTTGACTGGAGCAGGATGATGGAACTATACTATAAGGCATACGAGTTGGCAGAGTCTAAATAAACAAGTCACTGGTAACTCGGGAGTGAGGCGATGAGGTCGCATGCAATAGCAGTCATAGCTGGGGACGGGCTTGGCCCAAAGGTATTCAATGAATGCCAGAGGGTGTTGGATGCTTCGGCTGATAATTTCGGGTTGGAGTGGGTGAGCTACCCATATGGGGCGACGCATTACCTCAAGAAAGGGGAGACGCTCCCGGATGCTGGGCTTCAGGAAATCAGTACTTTTGACGCGATATATCTTGGCCCCATAGGACACCCTAAAGTAAGGCCTGCTGCCATGGAGAGGCACTTCTTTCGCAGAATGCGCTCCTGTTTCGACCAGTACGTCTGCCTCAGGCACGCAAAACTATATGAGAATATCCCAACCGTCTTTTCAGATCTGGATTCGAAAGACGTTGATTTCTATATCGTTCGCGAGAACACAGAGGGCTTCTACAAGGATATAGGGGGGACTTTCTGGGAGAGAACAGGAAGCGAGATGGCTGTCCAAGCGGGCGTGGTTTCGAGACTCGGGTGCGAAAGGATCATGAGATATGCGTTCGAGCTTGCGAGAAACAAGAAACGGCACCTTGTTACTTCGTGCGACAAGGCGAACACACTACCCCATTCCAGCTTTCTTTGGAGGAAGGTGCTCTGTGAGGTTTCCAGGAATTACAGGGGCATCCGCACAGAATTTAACCTGGTTGATAGCATCATTCAATCGCTCATCACGAACCCTTCTCATTATGGCGTGATAGTTGCCCCAAACATGTTTGGGGATGTGCTCGGAGAACTGGCCGCGCTTCTTCAGGGTGGGAGTGGGATGGCCCACACCGCAAACATAAACCCAAAAGGCATTTCGGCATTCGGCCCCATACCTAGCATAATGAACATGTCAGCAAGGAACGCCAACCCAATCGGGTCGATATTGGCAGGGGCAATGATGCTCGAGAACATTGGCGAAAAAAGGGCATCCGCCAGGGTGAAGAAGGCAGTTTCAGATGTATTGAGAACAGGGAAACACCGAACACCAGACATCGGCGGGCGATCGACAACGAGTCGCGTGGGAGAGGCCATAGAAAAGGGGTTGGGGAAGTGAGGTCCGGCTGGCTCCCATATGCAATATATACGTCCATACTCCTGCTATTCACTGCAAGTCTTTTCCTCGTCCCATATCTCCTGAGCAATCCGGATACAAGGGATGCCGGCGTCGCATTATTCAGGATATACCGGCCGATGTGCCACCAGATGCCCTCCCGCTCTTTCTTCCTTTTCGGGGAGCAGATGCCAATCTGTTCGCGCGATATGGGCATGTATTTGGGGATGTTTCTCGGAGCGCTTGCATTCCCATTCGTTTTCAGGATTGAGAGCAAGAGCGTGCCGCCATTCGTGTTCCTATTTGTTGCAATGGTGCCAATCGGCCTCGATGGGGGCATCCAGTACGTCTCACATATTGTTGAGCTCCCGTTCATAGGGCTATATGAGAGCACAAACGCATTGCGCCTGGCGACGGGCCTGCTGATAGGAATCGCAATGTCGTTCTATGCAATCCCCCTTCTCAATGGTGTGGGAGTGGGCATAATGAAGGACATGAAGAAGAGTTAGTCATTTTTTCTTGAGCGCATTCTCTATCATGCCTGCCCCTATCAGCGTTCCAGAGGCCATGAGCCCGATAACGCAGAATGGGCATACATAACCCATGGTAACCCCAATGCCAACCATGCTTATGGTGCTCGCGGCTCCAAGAACAGTGCCTGTCTTAACTTTCTTGTTCTCAAAGAGCTTTTTCATAATCCAAACACCAGCGACTTGCAGTCCTTTATCTCTACGAACGAAGCGATTATCTCAGCATAGGATTGCAGTATCAGCACAAGCCCTATCACCAGCAACACAACTCCAAGAACGAGCTTCATCAGCCGTTTCTTGTCATCCCTCCAGTTTTCCATCGCCTCCGTGGAGAATCCCTTGAAATATAGTGCAAGTATCGCAAAGAGGGGGATCACGAATATGATGTTGTAATAAACCAGCCAAGGAATCCTATCAATCATCTCGTATTTTGTCAGGATGCCGATGGCTGCAAAATACGCAAAACCAGTGCATGGCAACTCAACAGCAGAGACGACGAGGCCTAAAACGGCCGCTCCGGGCAGGGACGATTTTTTCGAATAACGCTCAATCATCGGGCCATATCCCTTGGGTATATGCAGCGAGAACCATTTCCCATAGAAGAAATAATCCTTTATGTTAATCGCTCCCGCCACAACAGCAAAAGAGCCCGCGAGGAAAACGATGACTGGCCTGAAGGGCATCAGCAAATCAGTAAGGACACTTATTCCAAGTCCGGCAATGAGGTATGAGAGGAACACGACTCCGATGTAAACAATGGCGACCTTGATTGCCCTCTTCGTAGAGCCTATGGATGAAACATATGTTAGGAGGAAGAGCAGGACTGCGAACGCGCACGGATTCACACTATCGCTTATTGCCAATGCGGTGATTGCGAGCAGGTCCGGCTGGAAATTCGTTTCGTCAATCACAGTTCCGTTCGCCATATCTATCGGGTTGATGCAACCATGTTCAACGCATTTTAGGAGTTCCTCCTCAAAGTTATTGGCTATGGGTGAATCCCCAACAAACATCTTATCGCCGATGAACAGCGTTGGGGTGCTTACCCGGTCTATCCCAGCACCGTACCCTACAAGGAGCTGCCTATAGATTTTAGCGTTCTCCTCATTGGTTATATCAAGCCTTATCAGTTCAAGGTTATCCTGAAACCTCTTCTCTTCACACTCCACAAACGAATCTATGCGTTCGCAATGGAGGCATGTTGGGCTGAAGAAATAGTATGCATTAAACGTATGATTCTCCGAGTAAACTGTCCCAACCAACAACAGCATTGAAAGAAGAACAAGCAGTCTCATGGAGTCGCCCCATGCTTGTCTCCCTTCATTATATCCTTTATCCTTCTGATTCCGCCTATCTCCCCGATAAACGCCACAACCTCTTCTGGAACCTTCCGCTTCCAGCTATTGTCCCTAAGCATCGATTTCCTTATTCCTGTGGCATCATACTCCTTCCTTTTGAAGAAAGGTATCCCAGAGACATCCTTTCCGGATTCCACGAGGAGTTTCTTCGCTAACGAGTTGTTGGTGAACACAACATCATACCTCGGGACAAGTGAATTTATGTGGGCAACCCACAGCGCGTTGTTATTGACGTCCGGAACAGACAGGACTATGCAGTTTTCCGAGAGGCCCCTGCCCCTAAGGGTTCTCGTTATCATCTCGACCCTCTCCCCCACAGTGAATGGATTATCCAACTCATAACAGCTCTGCGAAGACCCGATGAGGATAATTACTTGGTCACATCTCTCGAGAATCCACCCTATGGCTTTCAGGTGTCCGTTATGGAACGGCTGGAATCTCCCGATAAAGAGCCCTATCATATTATGCCTATCCCGCAACAGATTTATAAACATCCCACCAGATACTTTTTTGAGGTGCGTTTAATGAAGAGGTATCTGCTAGCAATATTCGCGACAATGTTGTTGTTCGGCTGTTTTGGAGGACCTGGGGGCGAACTGAACCTCATTCCAGACAAGGCGAACACCTACATTGTTTTCAAACCATCCGAGATTCTCTCTGACAAGGAATTCATGGAATCGGTAACCACCGCAGGCCAGCAGGGGGATTTCATGACAGAGCTTGAACGCATGGAAGAGGAATCAGGTGTCAACCCATACAAGCTCACCAAGGCAACAATCTTCCTTGATAGTGAGAGGGTTAGTGGGGATTATGAGTACTGGGGGCTCATAGTTCTCGGAGAGTTTGATGAGCAGAAAGTAATCTCGAAGCTCAAAGAAAAAGGGACCCTTAAGGAAGAACAATATGGCGGGTTCACGATATACACAACTCCGGCCAATTACAAAATCCCAGCTGAAGAAATCGTTGACTTACCACCCAGAGACTCTGGAGCTTCACTCGCATTCATCAACTCAGGGACATTCATCTCAGGCACGATGGAGGCTCTCAAGGACTCAATAGATGTAAAGAACGGCAAGCGCCAACCCCTTAAGGACGAGGGCTTGGATAGGGTTACGACCTCGGTTGACAAGGACGCAATGCTCATGCTGGCAATAAAGGTACCCGCAGCACTTGAGGAGGAGGCATCTGACATGTCCTCCAGCGGTCCGTTCGACTTTAGTGCGTTCAGCAAGACGACATACCTCGCACTGTCGTACGGCAAGGCGGAATCGCAGGTATCCATCAAGGTATCAATGCTCTTCAAGACACCTGCCGATGCAACGAAGGTCACAGAGCTTGTAGAGGGCCTGCTACTGATGTCCAGCAGCATGCTTGAGGACGGCAGCGAGTCCAAGAAGCTCCTAAAAAACATCGAGCTGAGTTCCAGCGGCGACAGGTTCTCAATCAGCTTGGATACTACGACAGAGCAGCTTGAGAAGATATCTGATGAACTGGAAGAGATGAATTCCGGGAGTTATGGCGGTCCGGCATATCAAGACCCATATGATGACTCATACTATGATGAGCCGAGCGATTATTCATATGACTATGAGGACCCGTATAACTAGCAGGAGTTCAGGTGGCCTGAAGGCCACTACCCCATTATTTTTTTATACACGTTCTCCAGGTTCTTCACATTCCCTTTCTCATAAACTTTCTCCCCCTCCTTTAACACCAGGAGGTGGCTGCAAAGCCCCTCAAATTCATGGAGGAGGTGCGTGGCAATGACGACTGTCCCCTCCTTGCGTATTCCCCGTATAAAAGAGATCATGCGGTCCGAACTCCTTCTATCCAGGCCAGTTGTCGGTTCATCCAGGATAAGTATATCCGGTCCGGACATCACGGCGATGCACAATTCAACCCGTTTCTTGGTTCCTGAGGACAGGTCCATCACTCTCTTTTTCATCTCCATCCCCAGTTCCAGTACTTCTGCCATCTCATCCACAACGCCCCTGTCTGCACAAAGGATATCTGAGAACAATTCAATATTCTGGGAGACAGTGAGGTCCTCATAGAGCAATGGATTCTGGCGGCAATATCCAATCGTTCCCTCAGAGACGATGGTTCCATTATCTGGGGACAACCCACCAGACAGGATCTCCAACAGCGTTGTCTTTCCGCTTCCATTCGGGCCGGCGATACAGTAAACAGACCCTCTGGGTATTATGAGGGACACGTTAACAAGTGCCTTGGCCCTACCGAATCTCTTGTGTATATTCTTTGCAACTATCGCATCAGTCATTCTTCATCCTCCTTACAGTATATGCAAAAAGCAATATGGACGCAATGCTCCACACAACAATCGCCGCAATGTAGTCTGTGAACAGCTCTGGCCCAAGGCCACGAATCCCAAATCCCCTCATGAGCAGAACGAATAGGTATGAGGGGTTTGCCCTGCTAATGCTCTGGAGCAAATCCCCGACTCCAGGTATTGATGGGAAGAAGCCGACAGGGTAGAATGCTCCCGAGAACATCAGGACAAAGCCAAGGAGTCCCGCGTTTATCTGCTTCCCAGCTTCCGAGAACCTCGTGAGGAACATCACAGACATTCCAGCCGAAGCAAAGAACACCGCCGAGCAACAGATGACGGAGAGGCTCCACACGTTGATATCAAGGATTGTGCTCCCCGATGCTCCGGCAGCCAACTGGGTGATCACAAGGATTCCTAGCTGAATCAGTGCCAGCATGACAGCAAAGACCAACTTGCTTGTCACGAACGCTGGAACCGAAACGTTTGCCAGGACCCTTCCAAACACCAACCTATCCCGCGATGAGGAGAACGGCAGTATTATAAGCCCGACTACGGAGGTGAGGAGGATAATCACTCCGGGGACAAAATATTGGAATGGCAAGACGTCGGAACCCAACTTAATGATATTTATCCTTGGTTCCCAGTCAAAAACCTTTGAGAATTCATATAGGATCATGTCCTTGACATATGGGGAGATTTCGGCTATTGGGGACATGGATGCATCTATGTATACATCCACCTCACCATCTCCGCGTCTGAAGCCCTTTGGAACACCAACAAAGAAGTAATACTCCTCCCTGAAAAGCTTCCTCTCGTTAAATTCCGGTTCAACGCTGGTTTTCGAGAAGAAGGACAATATGTCCTCTGCAGAAGACACGTCCTCCCCAGTTGCCCCAGCTTCAGGGAATACGGCAGCGGGGGCATTCTTCGGTATGATATTCGTAAATGTCCCGAACATGAACCCGAAGGTCATTGGGAACGCCAGCAGTATGACGAGAAGAAGCGTGTTGGTTTTGACTCCCCAATACTCTCTCTTCAGCAGAGATAAAGTCTTGGGGAATTCTCTCATGGGATGCTCTCGCATTCAATCGTTATAAAATGTACTATTTCTTTTGTCTCTTGCTTTTCTTCACTGTTTTCTTCTTTTGTTTCTTGCTTTTCTCCACTGTTTTCTGTGGCGTGGACACATGTGATTTTCTATCTTCAGGAACAATGAGCCAGGCAACGATGTATACTACAAACGCCGGCACAAGTGAGATGATGTTTAGTGCCACCACAAACGCAAGACCAAGTCTAACCAGGACGGGGTCGAATCCAAGGTATTCGCCAACTCCCCCGCAAACGCCTCCAAGAAGCTTGTCATTTTTCGAACGATAGAGTCTTTTCATATTATCGCCATTACATTGAATTTTAGATATTTAAACCCTTGCTTTTTTGGAGCCTTGCTCCTAATGTCCACTCAAATCACCTTTTTTGGAGCAAAGCTCTCTGTAGAAAACATATGTGGCAGCGTCAATACCGGCACTGTTGCTTGGAACAGTTCTACAGGACCCTATTTTTCCACACTTATGTCTCTCTCTTGTACACTGCGGCCACAAGAGCGATAACCAAGAAGATGCCAATCATGAAGATGAAGAACACTGCCACCCCACCTATGCAATAGAGGCCGACTTCCGACCCACTGCCCTGCGTGCCGCGTACAACTGTGTCATTCTTATCCTCCCCTCCTCCTGCACACACGTTATTCGAGCATATCTTCCCACCCGAACAATCATTATCAGAACAGCATTCATACTCGTTGCACGCATGGTTGACTATCTCGCCGCATGCACATGGGAAAATCACGCAGATATTGTTCTGGCATTTTCTGTCACTCGGGCAATCGCTGTTAGCTGTACACTCGCCAGTGCTCTCCTCCACGCACACGTTGTTCGAGCATATCTTCCCACCCGAACAATCATTATCAGAACAGCATTCATACTCGTTGCACGCATGGTTGACTATCTCGCCGCATGCGCACTGGACCTGCGCGCACATGTTGTTTGTTTGACAGTATTCATTAGCGGAGCAACCCCCATTGCTTGCACACTCTCCCGTGATACATACGCTTCCTACGCAGACTTCCCCTGTTTCGCAGTCGGAGTTTGTTGCGCATGGTGTTTGGGGAGCACACGTTGTTACCTCGATAGCATTGCTATAGGTCCTCTCAGAAGGGGGTGAGTTTACGTTTGGCCTGACAAAAGCCCTGTGGCTCCCATTGAACAGCGTTGGCTTAACTACTTTTCCATTCACGACGGACTCCATTGAGTATATCGCAGCCCAGCCAATAGCCCCGTTGTATTCTATATCCACCAAACCACCCGTCTGGTCTGTTGTAACTGTTATATGGGAACAGTTTGTGCTAATCTCTATAGCAGCGTTCGATAGGGGAAGGGCTAATATGATTAGTGCAAACAGTATGGTTATTCTGTTCAAACGGGCCACCAATTAAATCTCTCTTCTGTTCTTTAAAAACCTGACGGCTATCTCTCGTATACTTTGAATGAACGATAGCACTTAACGCATTTTTCGGCCTTTTCCTTATTCTGTGTCCCGCAGGCACGACAGTATTTCACCTTATTGCTCTCCTCATCCTTTGCCCCGAACAACTGCCTCATTGCGCGGTCGAGTACGAGCTTAATCTCGAAAATTGCATCGTCAACTGTGCTCATGCTAAAACAATCGATGAATTCATTAATATTGGTTTCGAATTGGCGCCTATGACTTTTTATACCTGTTTCCACATAATATGTTGTCTATGTCTTCCAAACTTAAAACAGACCCTAGAAGGGACTTTAGGACATTGGAGGCACGTGCGGCATCCGTTATAGTGGAACTGCGCAACCTTGAGATTAGCACCAGGTATGCGACGTATTCTCCGCTTTTCTGTAAGGTCAGAAGTGCTCCGAACCTTGATGAGCTCGAGCTCATAGTACTGAAGCTCGATGGGGCCCTGCTCCGTGAGAAAGCAGAGGCATTGGTCACTAAACACAGGCCGCTGAAGATGGCTACTGAGTTTGACACGATTATCTCCAATTTCCCGCTATTGTGGGGAACGGACAAACTGGAGACCGCGAGAAAGATTTTCGACAACATCCAGAGACATTTCAGAACACTGAAGAGCTCTTCCGAGAATATCGGGAACATGGGTAAGTTCAAGCTTTCTTCTGAAGGGACCGCGTAGACTCTTTCTTAATCTGAGAAATCGTTATTCAAAACCATCTCTCGACACCGTTAACAAAATACGAAGGTTTAAATACTCCAAAACAGATATATTAGTCTCTATGCACCCTAGTCTTTTCCTTCCCAGAGGAAGAAGTAGACCGCGCTATACTGGACCGGATTCTGTTGATTCCCTGCTCGGTCCTGGCAGGGTGGCCTATTTTGCCAAGAAGAAAAAGAAGTTCGATGGAGGAGGGGGCGGAACACAGGGAACAAGAAAAACCAACGCAGTGTCCATCACTACTACGGTGGGAACAAGTATAGTTAGCCAGACTTCAAAGCTTTTCGTTTCTCTCGGAGGAGGGAGATACACTGAGATGTTCGCCAAGGACTTGAGGCCAGATACGCAGGTGCTTTTCCACAAGAGCGGGATCAGAGTAAATCTCGAGGAAGTTGAGCCAATCCTTTCGAAAAGCAAAAGATATCAGGCAACTTTTGGTTATTTGTTCGAGCGAGATCAGTCTGGGGATACGATAACGAAACCAAACGGATCCCCTCTCCCGATATTAAGGGTTAAACTCATTAAAGGGTTGGCAGGATTGGGGGTTGTGGAGGACCCTCTCCTGAATGATAGGGTACTTTTCAATCAACCTGATTTTACACCGCAGCAATACCAGGATATGGTCGGGCATGTTTCATTAACTCTCTCAGGAACAGATCAGAAGCTCAAGAGAAGTGATGGTGCTATTAAGGCATGGCTTACCGGAGACACGATAGCCCCAAGCGATTTCTCGATATTTATCCCTCTCGCAAAAATAAATCCAGAATTCGAAAGGCTCGCGGATCCGGATGGCGAGTTTGCTAAGAATTATGAACTCTACGTCAATGTAAGGAGGGGGATTATGGCCCATCTTGCGTTTTTGAATGAGAGAGAAGGGGACGGTTCAGGTAGGGAATCTGATACGAGGCCCCGAAGCCTTTCTCTTGCGCCTGAGATAGCGTTGGTTGTTAATCACTTCGTAGAGCAGATTTCAGACCAGTATGTTGTTGCCCGCGTGTGCGAGGTTAAGGATGTTCAGGTCACAAAGGAACAGAAAGCGCGAGAGAGTTCCGGGGCAGGGCTTTCAAAAGGAGTTGTCACCAAGAAACCGGAGAGAGAAGAAGTGGCAATGGACTTGAGGCCCATATCGGAAACATACGAACGGATGAAAATCCTTGATGAAACCCTGTTCAGCGCGATTTGGGCCTTCTTGGGTGATACGCCAGTAACGATAAGTGGCAAGGTGATGAAACTCACCAGCCCAAGCAGGGCAACTGTTGCGCTCTCGCTCCTGAGGCTCAAGAACACAAACAATCCTTTTGATAATGAGTTTTTCAAAGGGATGGATTCAAGAACTAGGAAAGAATTAATTGAAAAAGGAGCGGCGGATGTTAAAGTGCTGGAGACTGCAATAGAATCTGGCGAGATAGATAAGATGTTCGAACTGAAAAAAGGAACTATTGCGAAAGCATTTGAAATGTACTACGCATCATTTAGTGTTCTCCCAAAACTCTACTACGATGAGCGGAATGCTGCGGGCAGATATACTACTGCACTGGTGAAACAAAGAATGGGTGGAAAGAGTATAGATAGAGGAACACTGAAAGCATTGGAGAGAGCGGACAAGAAAACTTATGAGAAATTACTATCGCAGTATGGAATCGATGTGCAGGGTTCCAAAAAACTACTTACTGCTTCTCAAAGAGAAGGCATTGGGCAGGCATTTGATGGGGTATATATACAGGTTATTCTGGACCCGGGAGCTGCAATGCAATTGAAACACCGCATAGAAAACGCGCAGCCGCCATTTGGGCCAAAAACCCAATTCTATACCGCAGAAGATGTTATGGTGGAACTCAGGAAAATGGGCCTTGAAGAGCTCTCAGCCTGCATTCCGCCTACAAACTTCGTGTAATTAACTAGATTTATATATTACCAAGGGGATAATAGCTATTCTATATCTGGTGGGGAGAATGTTATTCTCTTATGGTCCTAGGAGCCGTTCAAAGTCGCGCTATACTGGATCGGATTCTGTTGATTCCCTGCTCGGTCCTGGCAGGGTGGCCTATTTTGCCAAGAAGAAAAAGAATTTCGGTGGAGGAGGGGGCGGAGCACAGGGAACAAGAAAAACCAACGCAGTGTCCATCACTACTACGGTGGGAACAAGTATAGTGCCCCAGAGCTCAAAGGTTTTTATTTCCCTAGGCGGGGACAGCTACACTGAGATGTTCGCCAAGGACTTGAGGCCAGATACGCAGGTGCTTTTTCATAAGCAAGGAGTGAAGGTTACCCTGGATGAGGTCGAGCCTGTTCTGTTGAAAAGCTCTCGCTACCAGGCGAGTTTTGAGTACCTGTTCGAAAACGATGACGCTGGGAAGATCATATCGATGCCGGATAAACGGCCGTTGCCAAAATTAAGGGTAATGTTGATACACGGATTGGCGAAGTTGAGTATTGTCGAGGACCCTCTCCTGAATGACAGGATACTCTTCAGAAAACCTGATTTCGACCATGCGCAATATCAGCAGATGG
>JBDRKD010000113.1:0-2872 GCA_043814255.1 Microcaldota archaeon | reverse complement strand
GAAAGAAAGAACTGGAGAGCTAGAAAAAAAGAATGTTGAGTTAGAAAAATTCAACAAGGTGGCAGTTGGCAGGGAGCTCAGAATGATTGAGTTGAAGAAGGAGATAAATAGATTGAAAAATATGTTGGGTGAAAAGGAAGTTTAGGTAAATGGAGGTGGTGTTGTGGTATTGGGGAATATGGCGTTGAAGAATGGTGTGTTGTTGTTTGTTTTAATCATCTTGTTGGGGTGCACCCAACCTCCAAAAAAGGAGCTGGCGCCGGTGAAATTCGGTCTCTCATGGGTTTACCAATCACAGTTTGCAGGGGAGTATTATGCAGATGTCAACGGTTTATACGAAGACGAAGGGCTGAACGTCACGCTATTTGAAGGGAGCGTTGACATAGACCCTGTTGAGAAGCTTGAGAGCGGGGAGTACGATTTTGCGATCCTCCAGCCAGACTCGCTCTTAGTCGCAAGGGAAAATGGAAAACAGGTGGTCGCGGTTGCAGTAACCTACCGCATAAGCCCTATAGTATACGTTTCGCCAAAAGAGGGGACAGTACAGTACTTGAAACCCGAAGATCTAAAGGGCGCCACGATTGGCGTTGCCTACAGCGAGGACTATCCGCTAAAAGCCCTTCTGAAGAACCATGGAATAGACCCAGAAAAAGACGTGAACATTGTCCAGAGGGATTACACGTTCGACAAACTTTACTCTGGGGAAATCGATGTGAGCGGGGCATGGATAACGGATGAGATCCAAACTGAGAGGGGAAAAGGGCATGAGTTCAACATTATACATCCATCTGAATACGGCGTCATCATTTATGCAGATGTGATTGCTACTACAGAAGACACAATTAATCAGAAGCCGGAACTTGTGAAAAAAGTCATTAGTGCCACGCTTGCCGGATGGAACGGTGCATTCGGAAATATCGAGGAATCCTCCAAGCTTACTCAGATGTATGACCCCTCCGTGGATCCAACGCACGAATACGACATACTTGATGCTAGTTACCCGTTGATTTTCGATGGTAAGCGCCAGATTGGCTGGATGGATCGAGGAGACTGGCAGCAGATGGCAGACATCTATTTCAATGTAGGAGTCCTCTCAAAGAAAGCAGACGTGGACAGCGCCTACAACAATGACTTCGTTGAAGAATACTATTCGCAGCTTGGAGGATGAAACGCATTGTTTGGCTACAAACCCAGCCTTAAGACAAAAGTAGTTGCCTTAATGGTAGCGCTTGCTGTCTTTTCCATAATTGTAGTTGGCTTGATGTCATACTCCCTTGCAGATAGGGGCCTAATGGATAGTGTGGAAGAACAACTCCAAATAAGGACATTGTTCGAAAAAGCCTATCTCGAAAACAACTTAGTTCACACTACAGAAGAAGTGAACAGGCTTGCAAATAGCCCTGGCTTTCTTCAGCACTACCTCCCAATCTATCATTGCCTCTGCTCCGAGGAGAATATCTGCAATTCTTCAGAACACAATCTCACCAAGGAAAACCTGAAGAGGGCTGTTCGCGAGTATATGACTGGATATTTGCAGTACTATAGTTTATTTGCTGCCATTCAGCTAACCTGCCCAAGTGGGGACGTAATCATTTCAACCAGCGAAGCGGATGAGGGAAAGTTTGTAGGTTACGACGATGTATTCAAGAAAGGCAAAGAGGGGCTTTATTTTTCCCAGCCTGAATACGATATCGGTGCACAGGATACGGTCGTGAGAATTTCAGCTCCATTGAAGGATGGAAATGAAACGGCGGGTATCCTTATTATCATCACAGACTTACCCAGTCTGGGTTCTCACGCAATGCTTTCAGACATGCCAATTAGTGAAGAGACGTATCTGGTGAGTGCTTTTCATCGGTTCGTAACCACACCCCCTGACCTGCCCGAACGTCTCCATGGGAGAACCGTCGTCACCGAGGCCACTGAGCGTTGTTTTGATGCAGGGGAAGGAAGCGGTGTTTACAAAAACTATCGTGGCGTTATGGTAATGGGCCATTATTCCCTCATCCCGTCGCTGCAGTCGTGCGTTATAAGCGAAATCGAAGTGGATGAAGTCTTGGAACCTGTGTTCGCGATCAGAAACGGGATCATAATATTTGCGTTGGTTCTCACTCTTCTTCTAGTCTTTTTGGGTTTTAAGATAGTGCAAAAGCAGATCAAGCCACTTGAGGATGTGATTAAGGCTACCAAGGAGTACGGAAAAGGGAATTTTGACTACCACGTTCCAGTCACGTTAGAAGGCGAACTTGGAATGCTTGGAACCTCTATCAACAGAATGGCAGACGAGATAAAAAGATCGCACAAAGAGCTATCAGAGCACTCCGAGACACTTGAGAGAACAGTGAAAAAGAGGACTTCCCAACTCGAGGAAAGTCTTGAGAAGCAGAAGGATGCCCGGGCCGCGATGCTCAATATGCTTGAGGACCTGAACGAAGCTCTGAAGAAGCTCAAAACCCTTGATGTGATGAAGGATGAGTTCCTTAACAACGCAGCACACGAGCTCAAAACCCCCCTGATTCCCATTCTCGGTTATACGGAACTCGCTTTAGGGGGAAGGATGGGTAAGTTGAACAAGGAGGAGGTTAAAGTCCTCACTGTAATAGAACGAAATGCGAAGAGGCTCAAGAAGTTGATTGACGAAATTCTTGACATATCCAAACTTGAATCCAAGAGCATGATGTTTGACGTGCAGAGAATAGACATTGCGGAGGTCCTCAGAGACTCTATTCAGGATATGCAGCCGTTAGCTGAGCAGAAGGGCCTCTATCTGAAACTGGAGACACCCAAGACAATGGAGGTTCTTGGAGATACGAAGAGGCTTACACAAGTGGTCACCAATTTACTCAAGAACTCTATCAAATTCACAGATAAA
>JBDRKD010000112.1:0-2105 GCA_043814255.1 Microcaldota archaeon | reverse complement strand
TCATGGAAGCAAACCGGAAGGGAAGACACGAAACGGTAAACTTTATACTTGAATTTTGGGAGATGTATGCGTCCCTAAATTCCGCAGTTGAAAAAGCTGGCGGGATAGGGATAGAGTTCAAGACCCTTCAAGAGATGTCCGCTCTTGAGTTAATGGCACATCTTTGCACAAACGGGATTCGTTTCGCTTACGAGGCAAAGGATGGAGTTCTTGAGCAGAGAAAAAAGGAGAATGAAAATGGCAAAATTTCATAGCGCTTTCTTTGGAGAGACACGGGATGCAGAATTGAATGAGGTAGCAGAGATCGAACGTCTTGTGTCTGCATGTCCACACGCAGTGTTTGCAACTCTCAACAAGAAGTTGAACTTTTATGGATTCCACATCAGCATCGAAGTGCTTAAACTGGCTAAACCTACTACGGAGGAGAAAGGCGATGGGAAAAAGGGTGGTGAATAAGGACAGGTGGGGACAGTATCTGCTGGTGATGATCTGCGCCCTGTTCATCATGATTATTGTGATGATTATGTGGAGCTTATCATCCAACACAGGTATGGCACAAGGGATGGAACCAAGGGTTGCGAGTGGTACGTGTAGATCAGCCATGAAGTACCACGGGATACTGACCTTTACCATCGACGAAAGTGGCAGTTGGTTTGAGAGGGAGGGAAAGCGATGTAACGTCTGGACAAAAGGATGCTTGGAATATGTGAAAGGGGGGAAGTATGGGAATAATACAGCTGTTAGAAGACCACGGGGTTGAGTATACAAAGGGTGGCAAACATGCAACAAAGGGGTGGGTACAGATTGACTGCCCCCTCTGTTCAGGGAATCCTGGATTTCATGGCGGGTTCAACACAATCCAGGTATACTATCACTGTTGGAGATGTGGTTGGCATCCTCTTGTTGAGGTACTGGTAGAGCTGTTGTCCACATCAGTACAAGAAGTGCGGAAGCTCATTGCCACCTATAAGTTGCTTGATGGAGAAAGTCTGGACCCTTATGAGGCAGACAATGAAGACACCGAAATGTTCAAACTCCCGGCAGCTCCTATTCAAATCCCTCAAATAGCAACTGACTATTTGGCATCACGCGGTTTCACATGGGAGCAGATACGAGAGTGGGGGGTGTACGCTACAGGATTCACAGGGAGGTATCGACTGAGATTAGTCGCTCCTATCTCCTTTGGGAGCCACATTGTGTCGTTCATAACAAGGGATGTGACAGGGAAGGCGGAAGCTAAGTATCTTCCCTGCCCTAAAGAACAGGAGATCATGCACCATAAGCATATCCTGTATGGTATGAATCGAGCCCCGCACAAGAATATCGTAGTCGTGGAAGGGGTGACAGATGTATGGCGACTTGGGCCAGGAGCTGTTGCAACATTGGGGATTGACTATTCTCCAAAGCAACTCCTCTGTCTCGCACAGAAGTTCGAGAACATCGCCATAATGTTTGACAGTGAGGAGATAGCGCAACTCAAGGCCGCAAAACTGTCAATGGAATTGGAGGGGTTGGGCAGGAAATCTATAGTCATAAAGTGCTCGAAGGATGATCCTGCAAATCTGTCCAGAGAGGAAGCCATCAATGTGATGGAGAATATTCCTGCTTTCTTTGAGGAGTGGACGGGGGGAGAATGATTCGTAGGCGACGATTTATATGTCCGCATTGTGGCAAAGAAATAAATTTTCGCGCACAAAGAAAAGAAAGTATCCAAAGAAAAGAAACCCCTAATAATATATATGTAGTTTTTCCGACTCAAACTATTGAAAACACTTGTCAAAATTTTTTGCCGTCAAATAACGGAAAACTCCCAATAAATTTTCCAGCGGATTGGGAAGATTTGCCAAGAAATAAATATGTAGCTTTGTGGAATAAACTTCCATCCCCATTCAAACATAAGCGTACAGATACCAAAGTTTACAAAGAAAGTGCCCAATCATTTAGAGAATTAGAGTTGGGCATTTTCTTTAGGAAGAGGACAATAGATATTGAATGGGCAAAGAAATGGAACCTCCAATCCTATTTAGGAGATAGGTGGGAACCGCCAATGATCCTGAAAGGATTACGGCGACTCACCCTGCTATATAAGGATGGGTATTGGCCTT
>JBDRKD010000111.1:0-15031 GCA_043814255.1 Microcaldota archaeon | reverse complement strand
TGCTGTAACATAGGTCTTTCAGTGTCTGATCCTGTATTGAAGCACAGTAAGAGTGATCCTTCTCTTCTTCTGCAAGTTCCTTAAGGCAATAGTCCTTATCCTCTTGCCCATAGAATTTGTCGCATGCTGTTTTTTCGAAGAGCCCCAAGCATTCGTTTTTCATTGTTTGGTTTCCTACTAATTCGCATACTTCTGAGTCCTGCTCTTCCTCTGCAACCAGCATATAACATACATCCCTGAAGTACTGGTTTGGGAGATTATTGCATATTTCTATATGCTCCTCTTTTTCAGTTTTCTCTTTAGGGGGCTCTACCTTCGTGATTGAAGCTACAATAGACCCCCCATTGGAAGGAGGGCCTATGCTGATTTCCACCACTCCCCCGTGGCAGAAAGTTGCAAACCTTGTACAGGAGCATGTGCCCCCATCTGACGCAATCCAGACGTCCCCTAGGTAACGAAACCCAGACCTACTTATGCATGTAGTACTATAGTTGTTTATCTTGAAACCAGAGCTGCCTGTAACTATTCTCCTGCACTGTTCCCTTATCTCCTCTCGCTCTATCTTATCGCAGATTGAGATGTTGTCTCGTTTGTATCGGATGGCATCTACATAGCAATAGTCCTTTTCCCAACTCGGAGGCATTCTATCACAAGGAGCGGGATCTGAGTTGAATTCTGCAATAGTCTGATAACATAGGCTGCTGAATGTGTAATTTTTTATATCATCGCATATGTCTGGATCCCGCAGCATGTGAGCTATCTCTTTGTAACACCATCTCTTTCGTTCTTGATAATGAAGGTATTTGCAGAGGTCTATATCCTGTTTAGAGATGGCGAGGCTGAAGTAACAATCATCCCTGTATCTGTTGTCCTGCATGTCCTTACATATTAAGGGATCTTGCTTTAGCTCTGCAATGTGGTAATAGCAGAGGTCCCTTGTCCCTTCCCCAATTATCTCTTTGCATATTGAAATATCCGGGGTTGCTGTTGCAACTTTGTAATAGCACTCATCCTTCCAAGGAACAAACATTGGATACCTGCAAACTGATTGGTCCTTTGCTTTCTCTGCTTTCTGCAGGTAGCATTTGTATTGCTCGTACTGATCATCTTTTTTCTCGCATTCCGAGACATCTGTTTTTACACAGCCTAATGAAAAGAGAAGAATGAACAGGGACGCGAGTGCAAGTAGTCTCATTCACAATGCTATTGGATTATAGGGTTTTATTCTTTTCTAATTTTTAGGGAAGTAATAAATACATGAAAAGGAAAATCTTATAGGTGATAATTTGACTAATAAATTCGCTCAAACAGGAAAACCAGATCTTCAAAAACAGGGAACGGGTGATAGAACAATGAAAAAAGGAATGGGGGAAATTGTTATCTCTGATAAACTAACACTTGGTGAGATTTACAGGAAGATGGGAAAAAGTATCCCTGATTCATTGAAAGGAGTTACAGTAAAAGAAATGAACGATAAACTAAAGGTTGCGGAACGAGATGAGAGTGCAGGGATAAGCCATGCTCTAGTTAAACGCGATGAACAGAGTGAAATCGGACTCCATGTTGCAGCCGTTGAAGAGGGAGTTAATGCACATGTGCACATGGTCGGCAACGAGGATTATATTTTCCTTGAGGGAAACGGGGTGATGAAGTTAGGGAAAGTAAAGGTAGATGGAGACAAACCAGTTCTGGTGGATGGAAAGGCTGTTGTTGAAGAATGGGAGGAACACGAGGTCAGGCCGGGGATGGTGCTTACAGTCCCAGGGGGATATGCACACAGACTGGTGAACAACAATGAGTCAGATAACCCGGTTAAGATAGCTTTCACATGCCCAGACAGTCACTTGGATGATAATCGGGATAGGAGAATTGTCGAGAACCCCAATTAACATCTCAACCCTTTCTCGAATCTTTTCAGCTGCGAATAGTTCTTCTTCAGTGTTTTATTCGCTGTTTTTAAAATGTACTCGCAGTGAGTTTTGGAGGTGAGGGGTTTCTTATCGAAAACAGGCAGCGAGAACCCATTAGTGCCTATGAGCTCCAGGAATGGCCAGTCGTTCTTGAACCCCCATATGCCCCCTCGCTTGAATCCTGCTTTCCTAGCAAGCTTGAGCAGAGAAGTAGCTGCTTCAATCTCCTCTGCGAAAATGTGGATGATGAATGCCTCGCACCTGAACCAGAGCTTCTTTTTTCCTTTGTAATCCCTTAATGCTTCCCAAACTTCATCGAATCCCACTTCCCTGTGCCACTTCCTGTAGAAATGTGCATCCCCCTTTTTCTCAGCAATCTCAAGCAGGACTATTCTCCCGGAACATGAGGAGGAGGTGACTAGCTCTTGGTTGGTGTTGATTGAATCCAATATGTTGGTTAGCCTGCTGTCCACTTCGCCCTTAGCTTTGCATTTGGAAAGAAGTTGGAGTTTCCCTTTTTTAAAAGAAGCCCACATGAGAACTCACTTCTTGCAGATTCTCAGGAAGTTCTCGAATATCTTGTAGTCGCTCTCCTTGCGAACTGTTTCTGGATGGAATTGGACCCCGAACTTAGGTAACGAAACATGCCTCATTGCCTGTATCCTGCAATGTTCTGAATGTGCGAGTGCCTCAAAATCAGGAGGGAGTTCAACTACTTCATCGTTGTGCGTCTGTAATGCGGTGAACTTTGGAGAAAGACCTGCGAGTATCTCATCCTCATTATCAACGATAACCTCAACTTCCCCGTATTCCGGGTTCTTTGCAGCAACTGCCCTCCCACCATAAACGAATGCAATTAATTGGTGGGTGACGCAGATACCGAGCATCGGTATTGGGGATTCGGCTATTGTTTTTCCCAGGATTGAGAATTCTCCAAGTTCCTTGTCTATCCTCTGCGGTCCGCCGCCCATAACCAGGCCATGTGCCCCAATGCCCTCAAGCTTCTCAATTGTTGTATCCAGGCCAAGTATCTCGCTCTCTGCGCCAAGTTCGGTAATTATCCGGTATATCAGGTGGTTGTATTGGCCCCCGACATCAACGACTGGTATCATCATGTTCTTAACCTCATTCATACTCTATGGTTGCAGGTGGCTTTGGGGTTATATCATAGCCAACTGTCTTAACTGTTGGGCACCTCTCAAGAACCTCTTGTGCAATCGCGTTCAGTTTCCCAAATGGAAGTTCGGAAGCATACGCAGTCATGAAATCACGTGTGTCTACTGCCCTAATCGCGCAGATGTGGCTTCCCTCATCCCTTGTCTTGAGTTGGAACAGGACTCTTGAGAGCTCCTTGTTGCGTGAGATCAGTTCGAATTGCATCTTTGTGAGCTTCTTGAAATCCTGTGTTGCCTCACTGTTCACAAGTGCGATGTTTCCATAACGCCTCAAGTCACCGGTGACCCCTGTTCCCTTAGCTTTGAGAACCGTCGCCTGCGCCTTCTGTCCAATGAATTCAGTTGCCTCTTTTGACATCTTTTCAGAAAGTGTTCCTTCTCCATCCAGCAGAGCCGCGAAGTACTGCTGTGGCGCAATGTCTGCAAGGTGTTTCTCAACAATCGAGACTGCTCTCCTTGTATCTTCAAGCTTATCCCTTTTTACCTCGCCAACAACCCTTACCAAAAGGCCTGGGCCTGGGAACGGCTGCCTTGTGTAGAACTCCTCTGGGAGCCCCAACTCACCCCCAACCAACCGTACCTGGTCTTTGTATAGCTGGAGTATTGGCTCAACGACCTTGTAGCCGAATTCCTTCTCAGGATCGATACCTATCTGGGAGAGGACGTTGTGCTGGGATTTTATGCCTCCCTTCGTCTCTATCCAGTCAGGTGCTATTGTACCCTGTATGAGGACCTTGCATCCCTCCTCGCGCACTATCTCGCCGAATAGCCTGTAGAACTTGTCCCTGAATATCTTTCTTTTCTCCTCTGCATCGCTCTTTCCCTCAACAGCGGGGATGAATCGTTCTCTCGCATCAACGACCCTGAGGTCTATTCCCATTTTCACAAGATTCTCCTTGACCCACTCTGTTTCGCCTTCCCTCATAAAGCCTGTGTCGATGAATACTGTGCGTAAAGAGGAACCGATGGCATTGCTCACAAGGACTGCGCATACTGTTGAGTCAACCCCCCCTGAGATTGCGCATAGCGCCTTCTCGCCACCTATCTCTGCCTTCACTTTCTCCTTTAATCGTTCTATAAAAGACTTCACGTTGAACATGGATGCGTATGGGGGAATAAGAAATAAAATAGTTCTTGTATTTTGAGTTGAAGATATTTAGGCTGTAGACAGATTAAAAAGCGCTTACACAGGTAACGGGTGACAGCCGCTTCGGGCGGCTGATCAGTGCTTGCGCGCTGAACTCGAACCACGCTGTGCAAGCGCCCTCGAGAAAAAGCCAACGAAACCCCCAGAGTACACTGGACCACAGTATGCAAGAGTTGAAAGGGGGAAAGTAAGGATGGCTTTCCTGAATAAGGCAGTGGTTAAGAAAAGAACGTTTGTTCCCTACGGGCCAAGAGCAATAGTCTAGAGTTTGGCTGTTTTTGCGTAGTCTTTTTTGAATCGTTCTATACCTATATCTGTGAGGGGATGCTTCCACATCTGCTCAATGACTTTGGCAGGTATTGTTGCGATGTGCGCTCCGATCTCTGCTGCCTCAAACACATGGATTGGATGTCTGATGCTTGCAACAATGACTTCTGTCTTGAAACCATAGTTCATGTATATCTGCAGGGTATCTCGAACGAGGTCCATCCCAACCTGTCCGATATCGTCCAGCCTCCCAATGAAGGGAGAAACGAACGTTGCGCCAGCCTTTCCGGCTATGAGCGCCTGGTTGGGCGAGAACACGAGTGTGACATTTGTCTTGATCCCCTTCTTTGAGAGAACCCTCACTGCCTTTATGCCTTCCTTTGTCATTGGGATTTTCACAACCACGTTCGGGGCCCATTTCGCGAATACCTCGGCCTCTCTTATGAGCTCTTCCGCCGTTGTGCCGTTCCCCTCAACAGAAATTGGGCCCTTCACAACCTTTGCTATCTCCATTATAACCTGTTTGTGCGGCTTTCCCTCCTTTGAAATGAGGGTTGGGTTTGTAGTAACCCCATCAACGAGGCCGTATTCAGCAGCCTTCTTAATATCCTCAATGTTCGCAGTGTCCAAAAAGAATTTCATAGGTTCACCCCTTCTTTGAGAAATTGTCCCGCACGAATTTTGCAATACCTACGGAATCAAGAGCATAATGCTTCAGGAGTTCCATGGGACTGCCGGACTGGCAGAAGTGATTTCTTATTCCATGCCTCTTCAGGGTGCAGGGATGTTCTTCTGTAATCACCTCTGCTATAGCTCCTCCAAGCCCCCCGTCTATCTGGTGTTCCTCAACACTTATGATGAAACCTGTCTTCTTCGCCCAGCGGACAATCATCTCCCGGTCAATCGGCTTTATCGTGTGGTTATCTATCACAGCGCATGACATCCCTTCCTTCGCGAGCTCCTCTGCTGCGAGTATCGATTCATATACTTGGGAGCCGCAGGCAAATATTGCCAGGTCATCGCCCTCCCGGCAGAGGTTCGCTTTGCCTATTTTGAATGGCGTGTTTGCAGTTGTGAACATTGGCAGCTTCTCGCGCGCTGTTCGCATGTATGATGGATGGCCTGTCTTTGCTAATTCAAGGGTGGCCTTCCTCGCCTCCTCCAAATCAGCAGGCGCTATTACAGTCATGTTCGGAATGACACGCGTTATCGCAATGTCCTCGAGTGCTTGGTGTGAGGCGCCATCTGGCCCAACAGTAACTCCGGTGTGCGAACCGTGTAGGTGAACCGGAACATCGTTGTAGCATATTGAAACGCGAACCTGATCCCAGTTCCTGCCGGGCGAGAACACCCCGTAAGCGGAGATGAACACAGTCTTTCCACATGAGGCTATGCCTGAAGCCACACCAGCCATGTTCTGTTCGGCGACCCCGACCTGCACAAAGCGCTCTGGGAATTTCTCCTGGAACCAATGGGTCCGCGTGCTTTCGGAAACATCTGCTGACATAACCCATACGTCCGGGTTCTGTTCTCCAAGCTCTACCAATGCCTTTCCAAACCCATCCCTGCTGGGTTTTTTTCCTGGCGGGGATGTTATCGAATCTACAAATGCCATCTCTGGGTTGATTCCGCTAGACATTATTTATCACCGTAGAATTTCCTTTCCTCTCCAAGGCTGTCCAATGCCTGGTCGATGTCCTTGTCCCCAGGTGGTTTGCCGTGCCACGCAACTATGAACTCCATGAATGAGACATCCTTCCCTGGTATTGTGTGGGCTATTATCATCGTTGGTCTGTCTATGACCTTCTTGGCTTCCTGGCAGGAGTTGATTATCTGCTGGATGTTGTGGCCGTCTACCTCTATCACATGCCAGCCAAAAGAGCGGTATTTCTCAGCAAGTGGTTCAAGGGGAAGAACATCCTCTGTGAAACCATCTATCTGGATGTTATTCCGGTCCATTATTGCAACGAGGTTTCCAAGCTTGTATTTTGAAGCGAGCAAAGCAGCCTCCCATGCCTGGCCTTCGTCGTGCTCCCCGTCAGAACAAACGCAGTACACTTTCCAACTCTTCCTCTCTTTCTTTCCGACTATGGCCATCCCCACAGCCACAGATAACCCTTGGCCAAGAGGGCCTGAGCTGTTCTCTATCCCAGGGAGCAGTCCTTTGTGTGGGTGACCCTGCAACCTGGAGCCAAGCTGCCTAAGAGTCATCAGCTCCTCCTTTGGGAAATAACCAGCCTCTGCCAAGGCGGCGTAAAGGACTGGGCAGACATGTCCGTTTGAGAGAACCAACCTGTCCCTGTTCTGCCACTCGGCATTCTTTGGGTTGTGGTTCATCACGTTGAAATATAGTGAAGTGAATATGTCTGCAAGACCTATGGCCCCTGCAGGGTGACCACTCTTTGCCTTATGGAGCATTCGGATAACGCTTTGGCGGATGTTGTTGGAAAGTAGGTACAGCTTTTTTATATCTGTGATTTTTGTGAATTGCCCCCCAACAACTGATTGGGACTCCAAAAGGGTCTGTTTTGGTTTTTCGTTCATAGGCTCCCCTCTGTACTCCTGGCTGCATTCTTTAATGCAGTTATGGCAGATTGGGTGTCCTCGTGCTTGTATATCGCGCTTGAGGCAGCGAGCTTGTCCGCACCTGCGGTGCTTGCCGCCCCTGCAGTCTCCGGGCTTATCCCTCCATCCACTTCTATATTAAGATTCGGAAAGCGTTTTCTCAGGCTTCTGACCTTTTCCTCAACAGATGCCATGTATTTCTGCCCGTCAAAACCAGGGTTCACGGACATGACAAGCACTCTTGAGACATCGCTTAGGTATGGGTCTAACCTCTCCAGCTCCGTTGGGGGATTTATGGCAATTCCCAGTATCCCGCCCGAGTCATGGGTTGCCTTTTTTATCGCGTCCCAATCCTCGATTGCTTCAACATGAACAAGATGGATGTGTTCGCCTTTCGTCCGCAAGATGTAATCCTGCGGGTTCTTCACCATCCAATGGAACTCGTAACGAATGTTCTCTGGAAGGCCATGGAATGATTCTGGCCCAACTGTTTTATTTGGGACGAATTCATCATCCATAACATCTATATGCACAGTGGCAACGCTATCCTTTACCCTGTTGATGCGCTCAATCAGGTCCTCTCTGCTTTTCACCAGTATTGCTGGGATTATTTCAGTCTCCATCTAACCATCTTTCGGCCATTCCCATTAAAACATTATTGAAGGAAATCCTTGAGCCCAAGTTTAATGCTGACCTGGGACGCGGGACCTGGGGCACTATCAGATACCACTATCTCTTTTACGCCAGCTGCTCGGATGCGATCAAACGCATAACCAACGAGCAGGCCGTGAACGGCAGCACATAGCACCCTTTTTGCACCAGCCCCCTTGCATGCCTTGGCTGCTACAATCATCGTCTCCCCAACCGCAATCATATCATCCAGTAATATAACGTCCCTGCCGGATAAATCGATGTCGAGCTTCTCCTCATGTTTCGTGCGCAAGATTATCTCGCCGCCGGTATACTCCTCCTTCACCATATCCATCACTACGCCACCTTCCTTCTCCACAAGGTGAGCAGACCCCATGCCGGGGGAAATGATAACTGGGTTGTCCACTTTTGAGCGCACATGCTCCAGAAGCTGTGGCATGATCGTGCGGTGGTCTATTTTGAGTCCTGCGTGGGTGTGTATCCCAGGCCCGCGTTTTATGAAGTGGCAGTCGAACGTCACCAGTTCATCGAGACCTGCATTCACGCTCATCTTACAGAGCATATCTGCAGTGAGAGCTTCTCCTTTTAGAGTCACCTCATCCTGTCTTGCATAGGAAAGGTATGGGACTATTGCCGTAATCTTGGATGTCACAGACCTTAGGATGGACAGTGTCTGGAAGAGCTGCATTATACACCTGTTCTGATTTGGATAGATCCTATGAAGGATTGTAACCTGTTTATCCTTGAGTTCGTCAATCTGGGGTACGCGGATATAGTTCTCGCCGTCTGGGAATCGTTTAACTTCAAAATTCGGGCTTGCCAAGTCTGAGCAATTTGGGCTTACCAGTAAATAGTTGTTCATGGTGTTATTATGGGGAAAAAGTATAAAAGCTATTCTCAATTCCCATGTCCGTGACCTTTTGTTTTGCCTGCGCCGGTTATTGCATTTAGTATGTCCGTTGGGTTTATTGTTATGAGCAGGTGGTAGGACTTGTCCCCCTTCTCGGCCTGATACATCGGAATAATCATCACTGGCCCCACCTTTCCGCCGATATATCCTGAGATTGATTTAGGTTTGATATCATAACCAGCGCCCAGGAGGAGCAGGTATTTTCCTCTCCCCCATGCAAATCCCTTCTCGCCCATTACCCCGATGTTGCCTGACTTTGTCTCGCCTGAGATGCTGAGGCCCCAGCCATCCTGAAACCCAACTGAACCCGAGAATACCCTATAGCCTTTCCTGAAGCGCTGTCCCATGTCGAATACTGTCGCACTCAATTTTGCAGAGCGTATGACCCCTTGCTCCCCGTGGCCCCTGGCCCACTCGGCCCTAATCCCGACATCCCAATCAGTCATCGTCTCCCCTGGGATTGTTATGGTTCTCGGGCCCATGTGCAGTTCAACATCCTTTGACTCTACAACCAAATGCCTTGCCCCAAGCGCTACATTGAATTTGCCTGATGACGTGTTGCTGGTGACTGCGAATTTCCCGAAATCAGTCTCGGCCATCGGGACCCCCTCGCATCTGGTTACTCCGCCGAGCCCCATCACCGTAAAGCTTGTTTTTGTTCCAGCGAGCGGTATGGTTAGTGGGAGTCTGACTGAAGCGCCTGCTTCCTTTACCCAGAAATCTGTTTTCCCCCCATCCATTCCATCAGTGGGCGTCTTGAGCACATACGTGAAAAGGGACGTGTTCTTGTAGAATGGAGGGGGTTTTCCCTCAATCTTTTTTGCGAATGCGAACAGTGTAAGCGCAGCCAATGTTAAGACCGCAGCTACCCTTCTCTTGAGAAAAAACCTTCCTGGCCTTGCGCGGGGCGCAACGACTCTCTTGGGAAATGCCCTTGGTGATTTCTGAGGAGGCATCATCCGCCTGAAAGAGCTTGGCGGGCGGGAGAGCCCTCTTAATTTTGGTTGGGGACGTAATCCTGTTGCTATTGCATTCAAATTAACACCACAGAATAAGAAGCATATTAAGGCATCAAAGGTTTATAAGAGTTCGGTGAAAAAAGACGTTATGGATTCGAGGGCATTGCTTCTGGTCTCTTGCTTTTTCGTTATTGGGTGTATTGGTTTTGGTGGTTCGAGCCCAGGCGGATGCGGCGGTGAATGGGATCAGACTGCTAGGGATTCATGCCATTATAATGACGCCTTGAGCGGACAGAATGCCTCGGTCTGCGGGAGCATAACCGAGAATGTATTGAAAGACTCATGCTATTACAAGGTTGCAGAACTCAGCCAGGAGCCTCGGGTGTGCGGCGGGATAGTTGACTGGTACCGGAGGGATGATTGCTATTATTACATTAGCGTAGCCGCAGGGGATCCGTCTGGATGCGAGGAGATAACTGCCAAGGGGAAACGGGAGAACTGTAATGAGAAATTAGGAGAAACAGATTGATAGGTAGAGTACTCAGGTTTGGAACAAAACAGTTATAAAGGGGTTTGGGCATTACTTACCAAAACCCCGTATGGGGGGTTGCTTTATGATTGAACGGGGAGAAATCCAACTACTTGTTAAGGATTATGGCAGGGTTAGTATTGCAACTATCGGAAGCCATTCCGCACTTGATATAAGCGAGGGAGCGAAAGGAGAGGGGCTGAAGAGCATCGTTTTGTGTCAGAAGGGGCGAGAGAAAACCTATGAGAGATACTACAAAGCAAGAAAACGGGGCGGGGAAGATGTCGGAGTGATTGATGAAATCATTATGCTCGAGAAGTTCAGGGATATGGCAAAAAAGGAAGTGGTAGAGAAACTCCAGAAAGAGAATGCGGTCTTTATCCCAAACCGCTCTTTTGAGGTCTATGTCGGATATGATGCTATTGAAAATGAATTTAATGTCCCTATCTTTGGGAGCAGGAGCATGCTGAGGGCCGAGGAGAGGGATGAGGAGAGAAACCAGTACTACTTGCTTGAGAAGGCAGGGATAAGGATTCCAAGGAGATTCCGGAGTCCTGGGGAGATAGACGGGGTTGCGCTTGTAAAGGCTCCTGAAGCAAGGAGGAGTTATGAGAGGGCGTTCTTCTTCGCATCGAGCCCCAAAGAGTACGAGGAAAAAGCTGGGAGCATGCTCAAGAAAGGGGATGTTACTGAAGAGGGGCTTAGGAATGCCGTGATTGAGGAGTATGTTGTAGGGGCACAGTACAATTTCAACTATTTCTATTCACCAGTGAATGAGGAGTTGGAATTACTTGGGGTGGATACGCGGAGGCAGACAAACCTTGATGGATTGTTGAGGCTTCCGGCTAAGGAACAGCTTGAAGTGGCGAAATATGTTGGGATGAGAACAATAGAAGTTGGGCATATCGCATGCACACTGAGGGAGAGCCTGCTCGAGAAGGTGTTTGAGATTGGCGAGAGATTCGTTGAGGCATGTAAAAAAGAATATCCTCCAGGGATAATAGGGCCTTTCGCGCTTCAGGGAACAATTGTGCCAGAAGAGAGTGGAGAGGTTCCTGTGATATTTGATGTTTCATTGAGGGTCCCTGGTTCGCCTGGAACGAGATTTACGCCATACACTGAATACCTGTATGGAAAATCGATGAGTGTTGGAAAGCGCATTGCAGTTGAGCTAAGAAGGGCGAAGGAAGAGGGGACTCTTGAGGAATGCGTTACATGAGTGATGTATATGATTGAGAAAGAAGAGATACTTAGGATTTTGAAGAAGTACAAAAGGCCGAAGATAGCAACTTGCTGCTCTCATTCAAGCCTCCAGATATTCCATGGGGCAAAGCAGGAGGGGTTCGAAACATATGGCATCGTTACTGAAAAGAAGGCCAAGTTCTACAGCTCGTTCCCGAACGCCTCGCCAGATAAAATGATGAATGTGCATTGGTTCTCGGATATTGTTGAACGGAGCGAAGAGCTGGTTAAAGAGGAGGTCATATTAATCCCGCATGGCTCGTTCGTTGAGTACCTTGGGAAGAAACTGGATGACCTCCCTGTTCCCGTATTTGGGAACAGGAGATGCCTCTCTTGGGAAAGGGAGAGGGACAAGATGTTCGAATGGATGAAGAAGGCTGGGTTTGATACCCCAAAAATAAAGAAGAGTAATGAACTCGATGGCCCATGTATGGTGAAGTTCCCAGGAGCGAAAGGGGGAAGGGGGTATCTTGTAGTGAGGAACCATGAAGAGTTCGAGAGGAAGACGCAGAACGCCATCAAGATGGGGTTTATTACAGAAGATGAGCTGAAGGACTGCATGATTCAGGAGTTCCTTATAGGGGTAAGGTTCTACCCACATTACTTCCATAGTCCGCTTAGCTCAAACAACTACACCCTAAAAAAAGGAGGCCTTGAGCTCATGAGTGTGGACCGGAGAGTGGAGTCTGATGTCGATGAGATATACCGCGCCATGGGCATTGGCATGAACGAAGACCCGGCTTACGTCGTAGCCGGGAACGAACCTCTTGTGATGAGGGAATCGCTTCTTTCGAAAATAATGGATATGGGGGCAAGAGCTGTCGAGGCTGCGGATGAACTGTTTGGAGGCATGCCTGGACCGTTCTGCATCGAAACTATATGTGACAGGAACCTGAAGTTCAAGGTTTTCGAACTCAGTGCGCGCATTGTGGCTGGAACGAATCTCTACCCAACGGGCTCTCAGTACTCACCGTATACATTCAATGAGGAGATGAGTACTGGCAGAAGGATTGCGCGGGAGATAAAGGTTGCCATGAAGAAGGATAAGCTGCATGAAGTAATCTACTGATTATTTAGTAACAGTGCACCCTGCGGCCCCCCCAACGGAACACCTCGGCTCTGATTACTGCGGAAGGCTTGGTTATATTGATTTGCCCCACATATGGATTAAGCATATTGCTTTGGGAATATTAGCTCTGTGGGGTGTGCTTGCTGACAATTACATTAATAAAATTTGCAAACATATTATGGGCAGGGGCCCGTGGCGCAACCTGGATAGCGCGGCAGCCTTCTATTGGCGACATGCCTTGGAGAGAGCTGTAGGTTGCGGGTTCAAAAATAAGGGCGCCGTGCCCGCCCTTGTCAACCCATCCCCCGCCCACTTCGTGGGCTCCTACCGGGATGGTTTGATGAGGTGCATTCGTTCCCTTTCATGAAAATCCCGCCGGGCCCATATCATTTGGATTTTTGCTTATTGCAAGGGGAGGTGTTAGTATGGTTGATCACAAAAAACTGATAGACCAGATAATTGTCCTTATGGAGAATCTAGCGAATGACACATCGATTCCAAAGAATATACGAAGGACTGTGAAAGAGGCCATGGATAGGCTGGCGACTGACGAGAATCCAGTCGTAAAATCCAGTTCGGCGATATATTCCCTCAGTGAGGTCAGTGAAGACATCAATATGCCAATTCACGCAAGAACCCAGATATGGACAATCCTTTCTGCTCTTGAAACCATAAGGGAAAACTAATTCCATTGCGTATGTGGGAGATTACAATGGAACTTGAGGAGCTAATTAAGCGCATGAATGATGCCGATATGTTTATCTCCCCTGATGCATTGAAGCTCCTGAAGGAACTCAACGACTTGGAATATGTCGCTGAACAGATTATTTCTAATGCTGATTTTGTCATAACTAAGGAGAACATAGAGAACCTCTTAATGAAGAGGGATGAGAAGAAGATCCCTGTGCCTGTTGAGATTAATAGGAGTCCTGAATTCAAACCACTGGCTGCCGAGTACGATGCAGAGATAAATATTGACCATATGAAGGACGTGAGCGGTAAATCGAAATGCACTGGGGGTATTGATAACTTTGTAGAGTATTTTAGGAGTCGGTTTAGGCAAACTGAGGCTATGCTGAAAATCAGGGTACATAAAAATGGGATTATAAGTACGAAGGCGCTTGATGGGTATGGGAACGGCACACGGGTCAGGGTCATTGGCATGGTGAATTCAAAACGCAGGACGAAGAAAGGGCATATTTTCATAGAATTGGAAGACGAGCAGGGCACTGCGAAAGTACTTGTGCTGGAGAGCAAACAGGAGCCTGAAAAATCATGCTTTGAAAAAGCGAACTCGTTGCTTCTTGATGAGGTTATCGCTGTGGATGGGCGTATATCAGACCCGTTCTTAATGGCAGAGGATATTGTTTGGCCTGACCTTCCAGTGAGGGAGCAGAAGTTGTGTGAACAAGACCTAAGCATAGCATTCCTCTCGGACCTCCACATTGGGAGTAAAGACTTTATGGAAAAGAATTTCAGGAAGATGATACAGTGGCTCAATGGGGGTGCGAACGGCGAGGGGCATGCAGAGATGGCGGGCAAGATAAAGTACATACTTATTGCAGGGGACCTTGTTGATGGCATCGGCATATACCCGAATCAGGAGGATGACCTATCCATCAATGATGTATATGAGCAATATGCCATGCTCTCGAAATACCTGAAGGAGATACCTGAATACATCGAGATCATCGTTTCTCCTGGAAACCATGATGCCGTCAGGAGAGCCGAACCGCAGCCGAAGCTTCCCGAGGCGCTTACTGAGGCTATTAATGACTTAGGGAACATACATTTTGTAGGAAACCCCGCCTCGATCAAGATAGGTGGCTTGAGGACCGTCATATACCATGGCACGTCTCTGGATTCGATAATTGCTGCCATGCCTGGCTGTAACTACAAACAGCCTGAGAAGCCAATGTTGGAACTCCTTAAACGGAGGAACCTAAGTCCGATATATGGTGAAAATCCAATCGTGCCTGAGGACTGTGACTACATGGTTGTCTCCGAGCCGCCGGACATAGTCCATATGGGCCACATACACAAGAACGGTTACATGCTCTATAGGGGAATGTCGCTTATCAATTCGGGTACCTGGCAGGCGAGAACGAGCTTCCAGATAAAACAGGGACATGTTCCTAGCCCATGCCTCATGCCCGTTTATGAGATGAGCAAAGGCAAAACAAGCATTGTGAGCTTCGAAACAAAAACAGTTGCCCAATAGGTGTAGTGAGTGGAATATTTCGAACGATTGCAGAAAGAATTCGATTGTACATATGAGGTAGCCCAGAAGGCAAGGGAGATGAACCTAGATCCAAGCCCAAAAGTAGAGATTATACCTACGAAGGACGTTGCGGCGAGGGTCGAGGGGATTGTCGGCCCAGAAGGGATCTCAAAGGAGATAAGAGACCTTGCAAAGGACAAGTCAAGAGAGATTGTTGCTTTTGAGGTTGTAAAGAGCATAGTCCATGGGAAATATGGGAGTGGGGAAAGGGGGACTCTCATCGAGCAGGCTGTGAGAACGGGAGTTGCGATATTGACTGAGGGCGTGCTTGTAGCCCCAACAGAAGGCATTGCGCGGATAAAAATAAACAAGAACCCCGATGGCAC
>JBDRKD010000110.1:0-10511 GCA_043814255.1 Microcaldota archaeon | reverse complement strand
GCGACAACCGGCTTCCCTGAAGCCATGGCCTCCAGAACCACGAGGCCGAAAGGCTCGTTCCTGCTAGGCACGCATACTGTCTCACATGCCTTGTATAAATCAAGTATATCCGATTCAGCACTGTAACCAAGGAATCTTGTCGTGTGTGAAACACCCAACTGGTGTGCCCTCCCTTCAAGCTGATTCTTCATATAGCCATCCCCGACGAATACCGTCCTTGCCTGTGGGTTGTCCCTCAGGACATGTGGGATTGACTCCAGCAGGAGGTCCGGGCCCTTTTGGTGAGTCATCCTGCCAACGAACAGTATTGTTGGATCAATTGGGCCTATCTGGTACCTCTCTTTTATCTTGCCCGGGTCTTTCAATTTTCCACCGTATTTGCTAGCGCTGATCCCATTGTTTATTATGTCAATCTTCCACTCTGGAACCCTGTACAACCACTTAACCTCGTCCTTCATCATGTTCGAGCATGCAATCACACGCTTTGAGACATATGTCCCATAGAACTCTATGTTGCGGATGCTCTCAGATTGGCCTACGTGGAATTGGTTTCCAGAACGACCATATTCTGTGGAATGACATGTCCAGAATATCTTCCTGTTTGTCCTGTGCTTGATCTCAGCAAGACCGTTTACGATGTGCCAATCATGCCCGTGCACAATATCGAAAGGACCTATTGCTCTTTCAACCCCGAAGAGGTTATGGGCGAATGAATGGCCCATGTTGTTCATTTCCTGTATAAAATTTGGATTGAGATCGAATGGGCATCTGTGATAATGCACACCATCTATGTTTGAGTAATGCTCTTGCCCATGGCCCAGCCTAGTGAAGATGTGGACCTCATGACCTTCCCTCTCCAGCGCTGCGGCAAGTTCTGTAACATGTACGGCTAGTCCTCCGACAGGAATTGCGTTGACTGCTTCCCATGACAAGAATGCTATCTTCATCTAATTACACCCATGAAAGTACGAAAAATCTACGATAGGTACCAAGTTAAAATATGTTCTCCAGAGTATTTAAATATATATGGCTCAATCCTGACGAAGGTTTATCTCATTTTTGGGTAGTTACGGGTGCATTTCATCCTTGCCCATCATCTGTTCCTGATAGTACTTGTTTATTACTCTTATAATGGATTGATGAATAATTTAAACGTTCAGAGTATGTGACAAGGCGATTGGTTTTTAAGCAATACTAAACAAATTTCCCCACATGTGTGGCATATTCGGCATAATATTCGAACGGTCTCGTGCTGACCTTGGCAAGATTCTCATCAAAGGAGGAAAAAATCTCACTTATAGAGGATATGATTCTGTTGGGTGCGTTACCATCGACGGTTCTAAAGCCGATTTGAGAAAGGACACAGGAACCATAGATGAAGTCACAAAAAAACTTAGGCTCACTGAGATGAGGGGAGACCGGGGCATCTGCCAGCTCAGGTGGGCCACTTTCGGTGCCCCTTCACAGGTTAACGCGCAGCCTCATTTTGACAGTGATAAGAGAATCGTTGGGGCACACAATGGGAACATCGTGAATACCATTCAGCTTACTGAGGAATTCCGAAAAGAGGGCATGAGGATAGTGAGCACGAACGATGGGGAAACCTGTATGCATGCCATTGAGAAGCATTATAAGAAAACCAAGAATATGAAGAAATCGATAATGGGAGCAGCGAAGATGCTTCATGGTGATTATGCTTATGCCGTGCTGCATGTTGATGAGAAGAAACTGTACTGCGCGAAGATTGGGAGCAGCCTTTACTTGGGTGTTGGAAATGATTTCATCTGCTGCTCCTCTGACTTGCCATCCATACTCCCATTCACCAACATGATTGTTCTGCTCAGGGATGGGGAGTTCGTTGAATTCACTCACAATTCATATAAGATAATGAATGTTGAAACAGGAGAGAAAATACACCGGGATGCGGAGAAAAGCCAGCTTACCGTCGAATCGGCTAGCAAGGGAGGCTACCCGCATTTCATGCTCAAGGAGATACGTGAACAGCCTTCCAGGGTAGGAACGCTTCTCAAGGCACTTGATGATTCCAGGTACTTGGATTTCTTCCTGGACCACATGAACGGGCCAGACGTCTACCTTGTCGGGAGTGGCTCAAGCTACAATGCGTGCGTCTCTGGCGCATACTATTTCAACAGGCTCTCAAAGAGAAAGGTTGTTCCTGTGATTGCAGGGCAGTTCGAACATCTCTATGGGAATGTCTTGAGCAAGGATAGTGTGCTTGTATGCGTTTCACAGAGCGGGGAGACAAAGGACCTGATGAATGTAGTTAATTACTGCAGAAAACATAAGAAGGGCAGGATATTGGGTGTGATTAATGTTCTTGGTTCCTCTCTTATGAATGCGAGTGAGGCATACCTCCCTCTTGCATGCGATTTGGAAATGAGCGTCCCTGCAACAAAGACATTCACAAATCAATTGGTGCTCCTCATCTACCTTGCAATCAGGCTCGGTGAGAGGAACGGAGAGTTGAATAAAGATGAAGCAAAAATGCTGGGAAAGAGGCTGCACGACCTGCCGAAGCTGCTTGAGAAGACTATAGAGCAGACAGAGCCTGCTTGCAAGAAGCTTGCTGATGATCTTTACAAGAAAAATGACATCTACTGTTTGGGTTATGGAATGAACCATGGCATTGCGCTTGAGGGGGCACTCAAGATAAAGGAGATAACGTACACGCATTGCGAGGGCATATACTCGTCTGAATTCAAGCATGGACCGCTCTCTATTGTTGAGAAAGGCTACCCAGTAATTTATGTAACTTCAAAAGAAGACTCACACATGATTATCTCACACATGAATGAAGTGGCGTGCAGGCATGGGAGAGTTATCTGCATTTCAGAGGATTACAAGCCATTGCACAAGAACGTGCATGATTATGTTGTTGTTCCAAAGGACCACGAACTCTTCGCCCCAGTTCTGAATGTCGTGCCAGTCCAACTAATCTCCTATTACTGGAGTGTGAAGAAAGGAATAGACCCGGATTATCCGCGCAACTTAAGCAAGACGATTACTGTCGACTGAGTACTAGTCCGTTATCCTTATCTCGCCAGTTGTCCCATTCATCCTTATTCTCTGCCCCTCCCTTACTCTCTTCAGGTTCCCTGCCTGCACTATGCAGGGGATGCCCTTCTCCCTGGCTATTATCGCTGAGTGGGATAGGGTTCCCCCACTCTGGCTCACCACTCCCTTGGCTTCACTGAAAAGCGTTGTGAGGTTTGGGGAGAATGTGCGCGAGACTATCACCTTGCCGCGAACATCTTTCGAGTAATCTCCTGCGTCCTCTATGAAAACAGTAGGACCCTCAGCCTCCCCCGGGCCGCCTGCAGGGGTTCCCCCGATTCCTGTTCCCATCTCCTTAAGCTCGTTCCATTTCCCATCGAACACAAGGATATTGGGAACATTTATTTTGAGGAATGATTCTAAAGCCCGTTCCCTTTGCTTTGCAACATCCTTCCACTTTTTTGGTTCCTGGACTGCCTTTTCCAGCTCATCTGTCCTGAGGTGGAACACAAAGTTTCCGAGCCCGCTCTGCTCCCCAACACTCAGGAATGCGTCCCTCATTATCGAGAGGTACCTTGAGCAGACGAACTTGCAGTTTTCCCTCCAGCGCGCGTACCTGTTCTCCGGGGCAACTCCCGCCGTTCTCCCGAGTGAATCAATGTTCTCGCAAAGCCTTGGGACCGAGATGTCGTATGGGGATTCGGAATGGAAACCGAATTCCTCTACTGCTTCCTGCTTTTTTCCCGCTTCCCAAAGGGAGCGCAGTCTCTCGGCTTCGCATTCGGTCCAGATATCGGAATCCGCTATGGGGGTTTTCATTGAGAGCGCGAGGGAGGAGACGAATGAGAACTCCATTGCTCTTGCTGCCAGTTCCATGGAATCCCTGGCCCTTTTTCCGGCTTCCCCAGTATGGAATTTTTCATAATCCAGAATGGCCTTTTTCCTGAATTCCGAGAATCCCCTCATCTTCCCGTCCACATAAAGTGGGAGCAGCGCGATGTCCATCGCATGACCAAGGAAGTCGAATGGCGAGCCAAGCAGGAGAAGCGCATTCCGGGCAGATAACTTCTTTTCCTCGCTCAAGCGCCCGTTCCTGAACGCAAACGACTTCTCAGGGCCAGGCGAGCGCATGAACCGCTTCTCAATATTCCTGCAGAAATACAGGCGCCCGCAGACGAAGTTCGCATAACCGGCCCCTGTTGGCGCGAACCCCATCCGCGTGCTGGCATACGTCCTCCACAGGGGACCTTCTGCGCTGAACAGTGCATAGAAGAACTCCTGGGAGCATTCTTTTGATACGGGTATTAGATCCGAGTTCTCGTTTCTTGCAAGCACCATTATTTCCCCTGAGAAAATCCCGTTCTTCTCAAGCGCGGCGGAAAGTCCTGTGCGCATCTCATCCGAAATATCCACATGCATCATCTCTTGATTTCCCCGAATCCATAATCGGATATGAAGACCTCGCCCGAGTCCTCGCACGACCCGCTTGCGGTGAATGCGACATTCCCCCTCTCGCCCACCTCATCATGGGAGACCCAGACAGGGCAGAACGTGCGCTTCCTGTCCTCCCCGGCAGCGCACAGGAAAGCAGGTGAGAAGGATTTCCGGAAATCCCCAATAATGACCTTACACTCCCCTCCATCCCCCGGCATGAACCATATCCTCTCATCATACGAGTACGCGTCTCCAACATACCCGATGCCGGCTGCAGGGACATCCGCCTTTTGGGCAGACTTCTGCTCCCCAACAATGGGTTCCCATGCATCCTCTGTCTGCACATTCTCCCATGCATCCGTGTGTATCGCGTGCACCTCCAGTGCCAGATTTGCGGAGATGCCTGTTACCAGGGCTATGAACACGGACATCAATGCCCATGAGAGGAGGATGGACCGTTTTTTGGTATTCGCCGCAAGTGAGTACTCCCTGAAACCGGAAACCAGTTTGAAGCAAAGGAATAGCATACCCGAGAGCACACCTGAAAACACCAGTCCCCCGGAATCCACTGGGTAGATTATGATGGCAGAAGCGACCATGCATCCTATTGTGATGAGGCCATTGCCTGCTGCTGAGATGCCTGCCCTTGCGAGCTCGTAAGTGGTCCTTCCCAGGTAACGGCGGGACAGCAGGCCCCTGAACGCACCGAAGAGTAGGAGTGAGACAAGGGCGTTCACCAGGAACGTGCTTAACGAAAGGGTGAGGAAATACACCACAGGGGGCACGATTATGATTCCATGCAATGGCTGAGGGATAAGGACCAACAATATGATGAACAGGGCTCTCATTCCCTCACCAGCTCCAGCACGCGATTGAACAGGATGTCCGCGGGCGTCTCCCCTGCACCACAGGTCTCAACAAGCGCATACCTGTCCCCATCCACTGCCTCTATGTAGCTGTATTCGAATCCCATGCGCCCGCATCCCTGAAAATTATCCTGTGAACTGAAAAAGCCATCCAGGATATCCTCAAGGGATTCAGGGTCAATCCTCCCTGTGCCGGCGCTGAGCAACTCGCCCTCGCCTTTCCCGAAATCCTCCGCTATGATTGTCCCATCCCCGAATATGTGGATATCCTTTGTGGGGCCGCTTTTCTTGTAGATAAGGTGTATGAAGAATCTCTCCTGTGGTTCTGAGCTGCGGAAAAGCCTTTCCGAGCGCTCCTCCACTGAAAGCACGAACTCGCTTGCATCCTCGGCTTCCACTGCGTGCCATTTCGTGCCCTCAGGGCCATGGTAGAAGACGTGGTATATCCTGCACTCCTCGCATTCCGCATTGCGCCCCTGGAGCATGTTCTCTGCCACATATCTTATCTCCTCATTCGCCAGTGCAGTGTCGGCTTTTGCGAAGAGTATTGTGGGCCTGGAGCGTATATTTCCCTGTATTTCCTTCTTCATCACAACTCCGTTCCAGGTCACTATGTATTCGATGAAGCACGGGCCGCCGGAGCATCCGTAGTGCTCCCACACGATCTCGTAGTATGAGCCCTCGGACTGGGGAGGGGGTTTGGTTCCCGTGCATCCGAGCAGGAGCACTGCCAGCAGGAGCAGGGGCCTGTAATCCATGGGATTATGGTCTCCTTGGGATTATTTAAAAGTATGTTAAATTGTTCGGTATTGATCCGGAATCAAAAACACGGACAACGTCTCACTCGTAGACTTCCCCATCCGAATTGATTTATTGAATGTCTCTTGCCCATAACTTTCTAATCCTCCTGTTGGTTCCACAGGACCCTCTTCTGGTTAAGCAGTTCTTTTGCAATCTGCAGGAGCTGTGTGCTTATCCTCAATGCCTCATCTGGATTCAGTCTCATCGCCTGGTTTCCAACAGTATTCGTCAATCTCACAGTTACTATCCCGTCCCTCGGGAAACCATTTATGAGCTTGGGGGTCTCGCTCTCCAGTCTCAGGCAGTTCCTGTGGCTCTCCCCTTTCTCGTCCTTCCACCAGTGGATAACCTCCTCTTCTACGCACATATAATCGCCTCGAGAGAAACTGATGCTTTCTGGGTTTAAATAGGTGTAGAGGGTGGTTTTCCAGTGTACGTATCGACAGATCAAGGGAACCATGATTTTGGTCTGAGGGGTAAACCCCGGGGCATCTATTGCCCACTCAACTATTAGCTATATGCCCAAAACCGGGTTTTAGCTGTTTCCCCGGGATTGGGGGTTTTAATGCAAGCGTTCTGCTGCAGCGTCCAGGGAATTGAGATCGTAAGGCATGACCGGGCACGTTCCAATGCACTCTGTGCAGGAGACGTCCCAGCGAAGCAGGGATGCTGCGGAGCTTGCTGCGCTTGCCCTTGCCCCCAGGACGTATCCTTTGGCTTCAGCAAGCTTGCCAACCGTGTTTTCCGGAGTCAGGGCCGAAATCGTCTGGTAGAACGCAGTCAGGTTGTTATCTATGTTGAAAGTATCTATCCCGAATTGAAGGGTGCCCTCCACTCTAGTTGGGTATCCGCAAACCCCCGGCATATCCGTGTTGACCATCTGGCAGGCGATTGTCGCATCGATTAAGGTCAGCGTGTTCTTTCCGGTTGTCTGCTTGTAGTAGTATATCCCGGTAAACCTCTTGCATGCCTCTTCAGCGCCATAGCCCGAGGAATACTGGACGATTTTGTTCCTGCTTGCGTTGAAAGCTGAGACCAACCCGAGAATTTCCTCCTTCTCTGTTAAAGTCAATTGCCTGAGGCATTGGTTGCTCTTGCACACATATCCCGTACTGCACGGCGGGTTGTCGTAATCGCATCCTGGCCGGAGAACGCATTGGTTACTTATGCACAGAAAGCTTGAACCACAGGGGGGGTTTTGATATGCGCAGCCTGTTTTCTTGACACAGGTGTTGTTCTTGCAATCGAAATCCGAAGCGCAGGCTGGATTATTGAACTCGCACCCCAGTTTCTTAATGCAAGTGTTATTCTTGCAGTTGGAATCCGAATCGCACGGCGGGTTGTCGTAGAAACAACCTGCCTTTCTCATGCAGGTATTATTGATGCAATCGGACGTGGAACCGCAAGTCGGGTTGTCGTAATCGCAACCTAGTTTTCTGATGCACGTATTGTTTATGCAGTCCGAGCCAAAACCGCACGGGGGGTTTTGGTATTTGCACCCGTGTTTCTTGACGCACTCATTATTCACGCAATCAAAATCATAATCACACGACGGGTTGTTGTATAAACATCCTGCCTTTTTCACGCAGCTGTTGTTTTTGCATTCGTAATCCGAATCGCACGGGGGGTTGTCGTAATCGCATCCTGGCCGGAGAACGCAGGTTCCATTCACGCACGTCGCGCTCGCATTGCAATCAGTAGTAATGGCGCATTCCTTCTTCAGGCCAGAACAGCCTGAAAACAAGATAACGGCCGCAATTATCAAAAAAAACCATTCGTGCTTGAAGTTCATTCCCCCGCCACCAATGTAAAGAGTAACGATGCTTAAGAGTTTAAGGCTTTGGTTTACATACTTTAGATATGGATTTACTGTCCTTTTTTAGGAGCCTGTTTGGCTTTGGTGGGAGAAAGAAAAAACTGGGAAGTGGTTATACTGGTGGATATATAATACAGATTCGTCTCTATGGTCCAGAAAAGAAATATATTAGACATGTTATTTATGAAGTTGCCAGAAAATTTGGTGTTCGTGCTAATGTCCGTAAAAGGACCGTACCCCACGTTACTCTCTATGGAACTTTCTCTACAAATGATGTTCGAAGATTAACAACAACTTTTGAAAGCGTTTGTAACAAATACGCAGTTCAAAATAATCTAGTAGACGAATTAGTCATGTTTAGGTTGGGTGGTTTCAAGTCGTTTCAGGGAGAATCTGAGAGAGTGATATGTCTGGATGTTCTCCCCTCCGAAAAACTTCTCCTACTCACTAAGGAACTAACGCATGAATTGAACAAATTTTGCAGAGGTGCACCTTGGGACTATCGAGATGATAAGATATTTCATGTCACAATAGCTTTTAGGGGTATCAAACACAAACACGATGCCATACTTACCTATCTCAAAAAGAAAAAAGATGTCAATAGGGATTTTCCAATAATGCGGATTAGTATAATCAAACCAGGCAGGAAAATTCTTGTTGAATACGATTTAATACTAAATAAACTGCTATGTCGTAACGAGGCTAAATCTCACGAGGTATATCGTAAAAGTGTTCTCCGAATTAAAAAAATACTCGAATGCGAGGGCAGAGATACTCCCCATTAGGTTAAGCTTTCGGTTTCAGATACAGCAGCCCACTAACCCTGTCCCACTTCCATTCTACCTCTTGACCCCTATGTTGTATATGTCCCATTTGAGGGATTTCTTTTTCTCGAGTTCTGAGCCAATCTGTTCGAGAAGGGATGATTTGAGTTTATTGTACTCCGCAAGAGGAATGGGTGTGTTGCCTATGGCGTTTTTTAGATTTTTAGTGTTAAAACAGAACATACTGTTGTGAACATTTTCGCAGTTGTGAGAGAAATAGATATCACTACTGCTCTCGCAATTATCCACTTCGAATGTTCTCGTCAGTTTTTTTGAATTATAAGAATTTATACAGAAAGCTGAATCCCAAACTGACCAAGATCCAAACACTCTCTCAGAATTTCTCGGCCAAAAACAATACCCGCATAGTTTTGAAAAAACATAAGCTGTTCCATTATAACAGTTTTCAGAGTTTGTTATTATGGCGGAATCGATGATATTGCGGTTATTTCCCACAATCGAATTAAACGCTATGTAGGCTATGGGGTGTAGGTGCTTTGAAAGAACTTCTCCATCCATTGAGAATGCTTCAATTTTCTCCTTCTCAATACCGATTTCCCCAACTTTTCTTATCTCGCTTTCCATCACTCGTCTCTCGATTATTTCGTAGGGTCTGAACAATCTCGAAAAAGCTCCTGATGTTAAAACTCTGTCTCCACTAAGCGCTGATTTTGATATTAGTACTTCTGAATCAGGCACATGTTTTTTCAGAAAAGTTGAATAGCTATCTATGTCCTTTAGTTCTCTCCCGAGAATAAGATCTGTTGTCTTGGAAAATGCCTTTTCGATGGGTTCTCTATTCCCCATTTCTTCGTTGGCTGAGGGATCTAAACGTATCTCTGCTGGGTGGTTGTTTGAATTCTTGATTATCTGTAATAAAGAAAATATCTCCTTTTCTTTTCTAAGGATGTCAACCATCTCAGCCAGAAGCTTTGTTTTCAATTTATGATATTTATCCTTTGGTAATTGAGTATTGCCTATCAAGCAAGATTTGCTTTTAGCCCCAAACGAGAACATCCCTTCCCTGCAATTTTGTAGATTTGCTGAATAATAGCAGTCACTGCTTGAATTGGTTGAATGACACTCGAAGATTCTTTGATTTCCGTAAAAATCAACGCACTTTATCGCGTGGTTTGATTCCCCACTTCCATAAACGCCAAATTCATATCCTGAGAGTTTTACCATGTCACAATAACCGATATACTTAGAGTCCGAAACGCTTACCGAGTTATACACATAATTAGAATCGACTACATTGCTGCTCTTTTCAATAAAATGGGAATTGCCAAGGATGATATCTCCTGCATAATAGAATCTTTCATTAAGCGCTTCAACTATCCCATCGATATCTTTCACTTCGTTTATGGTGAGGGGTTCGAATTTCTTGTTGAAATCTATCTCATCAAATGTAATGAATCTTGCGCTAGCGGGGTAATCCCGAACTGCAAAAGAAACAAGTTTTCCAGAAACAGATGATTTCTGAACCTTTGGGGAGACAACATATTCCTTAAGCCAGTCCTCATAATCTCTAAGTTCGCCAACCTCTTCACCGAATATAATCTTGCAAGTAGACTTCCAAGCAGTATTAAGTTTTTCATAAACTATTTGCTCTGGTTCCATATATCTCATCCTTGTTTCCGTTTGTTTAAATCGGTTTCGTAGAACTCCACGTTCCCTCTCTAGTTGAACATCGCAATCAGCTCTATGTCCTTACCCCCTCCCTTTTCTGCTTTTTGACTGGGCGTAGCTTTGGAC
>JBDRKD010000109.1:0-4105 GCA_043814255.1 Microcaldota archaeon | reverse complement strand
GATAGGCTACAATCCTGCAACCGTCCAGTTCTCAGCAGCCTCCTGCGCCCCAATATGCGGCCCATGCGACGGGATATGCGAGGACGCATCATGCTTCACAATAGACCCAGACTGCGATTCAACAGGAAACACAACAAGCGGCAACCCATGCCCAGCAGGCACATGCTGCGCAGGAACATGCACGGAGACGTGCTCAATAAACAGTGACTGCGATGACAGCAACGCATGCACAATAGACACATGCACAGGAGGAACAGGATGTGACTCCTCATGCCAGCACACCCCAATAGCAGCATGCATTGATGACGACGGCTGCTGCCCAGTCGGATGCACCGAAGAGACAGACACCGACTGCATCTGCGCAGCCACATGCCAGGGAGACGTCCCAGGAGAGGCATGCCAGGAGTACGAATGCATCCTTGGGGAATGCACAGCCGTACTGAAGCCGGACTGCTGCGGGAACAACATGTGCGAACCACCAGAAGAAACAACGATCACATGCCCATCAGACTGCCTGTTCACCTGCGGAAACAACATATGCGATGAGGATGAGGACGAGTGCAACTGCCCACAGGACTGCGGCCCATGCTCACAACAATGCGAAAAGTGCACATACAAGCGGTGCATGCCGGACGGCTGCATATGCGTGGGAATCTCAAACTGCTGCGGCAACAGGTTATGCGAGTTTGGGGAGACTTTTGCGAATTGCCCTGACGACTGCATATCCGGTATCCTGATTGTGAAGATAATCTCCCCCGAATTCGGAGATACGTATGCCCGGGGAAGCGATGTGAATATGTTAGCAAGGGTCTTCTCAGGGTCCCGACCAGTCTACAATGCAATAGTTACATCTTCTGGCTTCTTTGGAACCACAGTCCTTTATGATGATGGTCTGCACGGGGACGGGGAGGCAGGAGACGGCATATATGGTTCAAAAATAGCAATCCAGAGCTGGGTTCCGTATGGCCCACAGATAATGAACTTCTTGGCCTCGCAGGGGAACGCGACAGGAAAGCAGTCATCTATAGTTTCAGTGATGAATAAGCTTGAGTTTGAGATGGCCGTGGATAAGGATGTCATCGATCTTGGTGATACATTATCCGTGTACGGAAGCACAGACACTGAAGAAGAGCACATGATGCAGCTGACAATAATCTCGCAATCAATGAATCCCATTTACAGAGACCAGCAGAACACAACCGGGCAATTTGCATTCACATACCACACATCATTCCTTGACCCAGCGGACATCTGGACGATTGTCGTCATGGCAACTGACAAGCAGAACAACACCCACGAGTTATCAAAGACTGTCGAGGTATTTGAACCTGAACCCGAGGAATTCTTAGACCTCCAGTATATAAGCCCAGAACCAAGTGCATATATGAAGGGCCAGGCAATGTCAATAACAGTCAAGATAACCCAGTCCGGAGAGCCAATCACTGATGCAATTGCAAAGACATATGGCCCGAGGCACGACGTCATCAAATTGAACGAGATAGGGAATGGAATATATGGCGGGGAGTATACAATCACATGGGACGACCCCTCTGGGCTCTGGGACGTACAGACAAGGGCATATAAGATTGTTGATGATGTGCTCTACGGGGGCGCGGTTTCCACAACCGTCGGCATAACTGAAACATTCATATCGCTGGACGTATCGGAACCGAGCGGTTATCAGTATTCTATAGGGGACACGATTCCAATAAGACTTAAGGCAGAGTATGCCAACGACAAACCAGCTGACAATCTTGTGATAATAGCTAGGGTCGATAACCACACAGTCACCCTGAAGCAGATTGAGCCCTCCGTATATGAGGGATGGATGAAAGTGGAGCCGGATATGGGGGGCGATGCTATAATCCTCATCTTTGCAAGGGACCCGTATGAAAACGTGGGCATAAAGCAGATTCCAATAAACATCCAGGGTTATTCGCTCTTGTATTATGTAGAGCGCTATTGGCAGATTGGTTCAACCCTGGCCATCATATTTGGTGGTGCAGGCGCGTATTACCTAAATAGATTCATCAGGAGCAGGCGCATAGGGAAGTTCCTAAAACAGAAGGAGCAGATAAGTGAGAAACAAGAATCGATTCAGAAAGAATATTTCGTTGAGCACAGCATGGACAAGCGCACGTTCAAACAACTATCCCAGAAATATGGCGATGAATTGAAGAACATCGAACGTGAGCTCGAGAAACTTGAGTACTGACGAACAAGCAAAACGAATGAGGAAGTTGGTCCCCTAAAGCTGCCTCTTGAGTTTCATCAGGAGGATGTAGATTAGAACAAGCGAGAAGAAGCCAACCGCGATTGAGGTTATTTCTGCGGAATATGGAAAACCTAGGAACGTCTCCAGGTGGAACGTCTTGAATGAATTATATATGCTGATTCCTATAACTGCCCCAGCAACTATGCTTATGAGCAATTTCCCTATGGCGCTTAATGCTTCTCCCATCGAACCTCTTTACCCACACACCTTTAAATAGATAAACGCGACAGATGCCCAACCAACAAATACGACCACAACATTTAGCTTTTTATATTTGTGTCTAGAATTACCTACATGGATTCTAAAGCCTTGTTATTTGCAGTGTTGCTTGCAGGTGCGGCGTCCTTGATGTACGAGCTTTCAGCAACAGAGATACTTTTCTTCTTCTTCCCAGAAAGCAGCCAGACAATAGCCATAGTCCTCGCCACATTCATGTTTGGTCTGTTCCTGGGGGCATCAGCATATTCCAAAATCATCGAACATCACAAAGACGGGCTCAATCTCTTCGCAGCTCTCCAGATATCTGCAGGGGTCTCTGTGCTTCTCCTTTCACTGCTTTTCTCCAACATCTCCGAGCTGTTATCGTATCTATATACACTTACCTATCCAGACGCATTCATCCCAAGACTCTTCCTGGGAGTTCTGGCTCTCCTTGCACCATCATTCTTTTTTGGTTCATCATTCCCAGCGATTGTAGAAGAGTACACCCAGAAAACAGGCAAGGGGAGATTTGGGCCAATATATGCTGTCGATGTTTTCGGGGCAATGGCAGGCGTTCTGATTACCGGATTCCTTCTTTTCCCAACACTTGGGGTAATCGCAACCTCCACCCTCTGCGCGTCATTGAATTTTCTTGCAGCCGCTGTCATCGCGAGCGGCAGGAATAGAAAACTTTCTGTCCTTGCTACAGTGCTGTTCTTCGTCACAGCCGCTCTTGTAATACTCCTCCTGAATCCCACAACAACCAAATTCACTGAAGGTTCATGGACCGTTGAGGCGTTTAGGGTTTCAAACTTCACCACCTACCCTTGCGACGGGTCACACGTATCCATCGTCAAGCCTTCCATCAAGATAAACGATGATGTCATATTTAGCCAGAACTCCCCATACGGTCTAGTTTTTATTACAGGTGGGGACATGGGGCGGGTTCTGTGGATAGATAACCGCAATCAATGCAGTACACTTTCCAAGACGGAATTCAACCTAGGAGAGACCTCTGCAAATATTCTCGAGGAGAATAGTTCTGTCATGAGTATAGGTCTTGGATGTGGCTTTACATTGCAGGGGATCCTCCTGTCAAAGAACGTTGTTTCAGTTGATGTAATCGAGATAAATCCGACAATAATAGATGCGTCCGGATCGTGCTTTTGGAACAAGAATTACTCAGTTTTAACTGACCCGCGCACTACGATATACGTTGATGATGCGGCCCATTACCTAATCATAAATAATAAGAAATATGATGCCATCGTGATGGACATCCAGAACCCAACAGTTGTTCAGTCATCCCCACTCTACACAAGCGAATATTTTGAGTTAATGAAGGGTTCCCTAAACGAAGGCGGAATTCTCTCGGTATTCGGCTATGGAGGTATCTCTGCCTGGAAACCGATAATATACCAAACATTGAAACAGTCTTTCTCGAACGTGTACTATCTGAAAGACGGGAATTCGGACATATACTACGCATCAGATAATGCCATTGATCCAGATGCCCTTAGAATGAACGAAAGCGACAGGAACATGACTATCCAGTTGAACAATACCCAGGCCGAGATAAATACTCTTCAACGCCCAGTACTCAGATATCCATGAGTTTGCTTATGCCCA
>JBDRKD010000108.1:0-2127 GCA_043814255.1 Microcaldota archaeon | reverse complement strand
TGGATTGAGCCCCGCTTCACGAAGTGCTTCGCGAAATACTAATTCGTGGTCCCTGGGAGTGCAGGCAGCGACCACCACCCGATTCAATCCCTTCTCTTTAATTGCCTCGGTTATCTTCCGGAGAGAATCGGAACCGCAGGAAATAAGGTGCTCTTCACAATGGATGACATCCTTTAATGTTGAAGCGTATGCCACCAATGAAGAAACATCAGCAACTCCGGCAATATTAGTCCCGCAGTTGCAAACGAAAACTCCAATCTTCGGTTCCTCGCCTTCAACTGATCTTTCCTCTGGATACGTTTTTATCTTAGTTAAGGTCCCCCTCTGGCTGGAGAGCAGTTGAGCAGCCATCGCTCCTGCTCCACTAGCTGAACTAATGGAATCAGGAATGTCCATCGGGCCGGTAAACGTTGCAGCAGGGAAAATCCCTGGCTGGTTGGCTATTTTGCTAGGTGAAAAGGGGTTTGTCTGACAAAATCCATGTTCATTAAGCTCCAAGCCAATTATCTCGGATAATGCTCTGTTGCCTTTTGAAGGACTCATTCCGACAGATAGAACAGCCATATCAAATTCTTCTTCTTGGATGGTATGGTCATCAGACACATAAGTGACAATGAGGTTATTGTTCCGCTTGTTCTCTTTTATTGAAGAAATTCTCTTCCTGATAAAGCGAGCTCCCTCCATTTTTTGGGCTCGGTTATAGAAATCTTCAAATCCTTTTCCAAAGCTCCTGATATCATTATGAAAGATGGCGACCTCGGTCTCCGGGTAATGGTTCTTTACTAGAGTCATCTGTTTGATGGCACCGGTACAGCATATTCCAGAGCAATAAGTATGACCTAATCTTGTGTCCCGTGACCCAACACACTGAAGCCAAGCAATCTTTGAGGGGGTCTTTCCATCAGATAGTCGAAGAATTTCTCCCTTGTAAGGCCCAGATGCATTGAGGAGTCTCTCAAACTCCAGGCTATTCATAACGTTTTTCAGCCTTCCATAGCCATACGCTCCGCTAACTTTTGCATCAAAAATCTCATATCCTGGGCTAACAATTATTGCTCCAACGTGCATTACGCCTTTTTTTCTTTTCTGTGAGAAGTCAATCGCTTTCGCGTGGCAAACCGGTATGCAGATTGCGCACTTATTTTGAAAGTATAAACAGGCCTCCCTGTTAACAACAGCGCGAGCAGGAATAGCCTGGGGACACCAAATATCTATCGCTTTTGCCGGTGCCAGATTCTCATCAAAAGGATTGAGAAGCGTATACGGGCAGTAAGTAGAGCAGGTTCTGCAGCCCACGCAAAGGTCTTCATTCACATAACGGGGTCTTCGGGTCACTGTTACTGTAAAGTTCCCTGCTTCCCCATCCACTGTCTCTATATCGGTATTGGCCAGAATTCTTATGTTAGGATGCCGACCGGCATCCGCCATTTTGGGGCCTAGTATTCAGAGGGAACAATCCATTGTGGGAAAAGTCTTGTCTAGCTGTGCCATCTTACCCCCAATCATGGGGGCTTTCTCTACTAGGTAGACCTTAAACCCGCTGGAAGCCAAATCTAAAGCAGCTTGAACGCCGCTTATACCTCCTCCTATTACCAAAACCGCCCCAATAGGCGAGTTTGCTCCATTTTTCACTAGAGTTCTTCTACCTCCTCTTCTTCCTCTTCCTCTGCTACTTCTACCTCCTCTATCCTTTCAGGTTCATATGTCAAAGCATCGCTCAAACACCACTTAACGCACATAGGCCCCCCTTCTGGCATCGGTTCCCCACAGGCATCGCATTTTAGAGCAATACCTGAGTCAGGCTCCTTAAAAAGGTCGCGGGAGGGGCAAGAGGACCGACAGAAAGCGCACTCACCGTATTCTTTTCCCTCGATCACCATTGTATGTCTTGCATTACATTCAGTCTCCGTATATTCACCTGCAAGTATTGGGACATACACGTCATTCAATGCATCCCAAGAGACCCGAATTCGAGACCTCTCAGGGTTAACAACCCCCATATTTCGGCTCAGCGTGAAATGCAGAACAGATAATCTCACATGCCCGGCAACCACTGCATCTGTCAGCATTAATCATTTTTGTTTTTATTATCTTTGTTGTTATCATTCTTAGTACTCCCTGTTTGAG
>JBDRKD010000107.1:0-3213 GCA_043814255.1 Microcaldota archaeon | reverse complement strand
ATCAGTCATATTCTCATCAACAATAAGCCCGCACTTCTTACAGATGAGCTCTCCTTTCTCGTGATCATGAACAAGTTTTTCACTTCCACAGTCTGGACATTTTTTAACCATATGAAACACCTTATGTTTTGAATAGTATCTCCTACTCACCGCCTCCTTGGAACAAAAGCTTTTTAAAGATAATAGTGCGTCCTATTTAAATTTTTCGGTGGTTTGGGCTTTGCACAGAATTAGTTATTCTTTCCTGAATTTGATTAACGTCATTCCATCCTTTGGAATGTTGAAGGTGCCTACAAGGGAGAGTCCTCTAGCCCCATTTGAAATATCGCCCTCCCATTTCTCAGGTATGCGCATCACTATCGGCCCGCCCCTTTTCGTCACTCTCGCGGCTTCGTGGAGAAATTCAACTGCTGCTTCAACAGGCCTCTCGCTTGCGGTTCCTCTGAGCTGTGTTGCTTTGCCGAAAGGCGGGTCGAACATCGAGCCTTCAAACGTTCCATTCCTGAACGGGAGATGTACTGCATTCCAGCGGGAAAACGAGATGTTCCTCAGCCTCTCGAGCGGTATTCCCATCGCCTTGTGTTCCAGAATGCTATTTCTTATAGTACTGGAATCGGATGCGGAGAGTTCAAGTGTGCTGTCGCCAGTATACAACCTGATTTTTTCCCTTCCAGTCTTAACCCACGGGCTTATGTCCCCGACAAAAACCCGGTGACCGCAAAGGGCTCCCGCTATCGTCTCAAAAAGATAGCCTCCCGTCGGCACGATTATTCTGGAGTTCGGTTTCACGTCCAATAGGTTTACCATCAGGGCTGCATATTTAGCACCAGTCGCTCCTGCCAGATCAGTGGGTCTGTAGAGTTGCCTCACCTTTCCCTCCATATCAAACAAGGGCGCATAGGTTTTATTTGGTTCCATCGCCAGAAGCGTTGTGTTAACAATTCTTGATCTGCCGGACATATAAACACAAGCGCTCACCACGCGGGAGAGATGGGAAGAAACATTCCCATTGGAAAGCGGCCCGTTCTCAGCCTCCAGCACAATCGTTTTTTTACAGTTGTCCTTGAGAGATAACATATGGGTAATTCCATTTGATGAAAGCAGACTGCGTGTCTCCTCCAGAACCAGGGTCGCTGGCATGCCGTAGCGTGGCGCCAAAGTGAACGTAGTCATCGCTCCTGCGCTCATTTCAGAAAGCCCCTTGAACCCGCTGAAGCTATCTGTTGTTCTTGTATCATTCTCAGTTCGTATGGGCCTCCTCTTGCCTACGCCCCTTAACATACGAGTTATATACTATACTCGACCTATAATTTAAACCTTCTAGTCCCTTTGGCTTTGCCTAACAAGTACCTCGAAAGCTCGACTTTTTGGACATGTCTGGGGCTTTTTGGGCAAGAAGTGGTCAAAAATAACGAGTTTAAGAGCAAGGGCTGCTTTGGGGGAAGATTGGTGGTTTCTCGAAGCACCATCCAGTTAGAAAAAATTGCGGGCTTCAGCCAGCCAAGTGCCGCGTTCGGCGTCTCGTTTTCATTTCCCCCTCAATAAGGTGTCTCTTGATTTCGGTCCCGCCGGAATACCCTCCAAGTCCATTCTTCGCAACTATCCTATGGCACGGAATAAGTATCGGGAGGGGGTTCTTCTTCAAGGCGTTGGCAACGGCCCTTATGGCTTTAGGTCTGCCCACCCTCTTGGCAAGCTCTCCATAAGTTATGGTCTTGCCCCTAGGAACTTTATATACCTCAAGGAGTACCTTTTTTTCAAATTCACTAATTTCTGATTTCATAATCTTGGCCCTTACCCCTCTTCTCATGCAATCACCTGCCCAATTTGTGTTTTGTAAGCGCGATGCACTCTGCAAGGGCATCTTCGAGGACCTCCTTATCCGGTCCATTCGCCCCAGCTGCCATCTCGTGCCCCCCTCCACTTCCCCCAAGCATTTTTCCAACATCTGCCATAATCTCTGCCAGATTGAGTTTCCCTTCAAGCCCGATTCTCATCCGCGCCGATATCCTCGCATCCTCACCCGAATACCCGACGAACGACACATCGGCGCCGATATCTATTAATGCCTCTGCCGCGCGCGACTCGCAGGTGCTGGCATGGGATTTCACCAACAGAAATTCAGAAACCCTTTCAAGTACGCATTCCTGTATGGCCTTTAGGATTGCGATTCTCTGTGGTGTATCGAGCCTGGATTCGATGAGCGCAAGCATGGACTGATAATCCATCTCACTAAGCCCCATGAGCTCAAATACATACCTAAACGTCCTTCTATTCGCACTCCTGAAATTCGCCGAGTCCGAGATTATTCCTGCGAGCAGGCATGCGGCGGTCTTCCCATCCACTGGCCCGAGTTCCTTAAGTATCTCGTAGACTATCTCACACGTAGAACAATACCCATTATCTATTATTGCATGCTGAGCGTCGATGGAGTCCTGTTTTATATGGTGGTCGATTACTATATCTGCCTTTTCAGCCGCAAATCTCCCAAGCAGGTCTTTCGAATGCGTATCCAGGACAATCATTGCATCATATCCTGGCTTGAACTCATCCATCTTGAGTTGCAGTGCATTGAGAAGCCGTTTTGCGTGAGAATTAATCTGGCCATCCGGGGCGACAATCATCGCGTTTGGAAACCAACTCCTGAGCGCAAAAGCGCTTCCGACGGCATCTACATCTGCAAGAGAATGAAAAGTTATGAGTACGCGCTTTTCTTTTATCTCCTTAAAATAAGAAAGCAGCATTTAACCCGCACTCATTTCCGGTGATTTTCCAATTTCAGCCCGTAATTCCTCTGCCCTTTTTTTGATGCGTTCTTCCTGTCTGGCAATGGCAGTTTCGCGAACCGCGATTATCTCGACTTTCTCCTCAAGGTCCTTCTTCGCAGCATCCTTTGAGGATTCAAGGAAAAGAGTCCCAGAGAACCGGTATATCTTGCCAGTTGCATTATCCAGTTGTTTCAGGGCATCCTTTATGTCATCTATCTGCAAACGCGATTGTTGGCGTTGCATAGCTATCATCTGGAGTTGATTCTGAACAACCTGGAATTCCTTAATCTTCTCTTCAAGTTCTGAAGATATCCCAACCATGGATTCACCAATCGTTTATCTAGATTTTAATTTATAAATTTACCGCCGGATTGTCAAGGGCAACCAACTGAAACCGAGCATAAATCAACGTATAAGAAGAGTAGAATAACCGTGAGTGTGCCTG
>JBDRKD010000106.1:0-3653 GCA_043814255.1 Microcaldota archaeon | reverse complement strand
AAATAATGGAAGATGAGCAGATCAAGGGACGATGGGGAAGTGTTGATGAATTAGTGGAGGAAATAGAAAAGTGACTACAACAATTTTTATTAAAGCAATCGAAGCATATTATGGGAAGTATGAATCAAATTTTATTGTTCGGTTAATAGCAAAATATTTGGGGAAGTATGATGAAAACGATCTTGATGGATTGTTCCAGTGTACTTTGGAACACTTCTCAAAAAAATGGAACAAATCGCCAGATATTGCCGTGTTTGAAGAGGTCCGCGCAAAATCTTTTGGTGAGGAAATGTATCAGTATCGTATCCGATGGGGAGTTGTAACCCAAGAAGGAAATGGTAGTTTTTGGGCAAAACCAGAAAGGTCCTTAAACCCAGAAGATTTTCCCATAACCACACATTTTTTGAGCTTGGTAGAAAAAGGAAAAGTTGGTGAAAACGGAGAAGCAAGAAAAATTACAGAAAGAAAAGTGTGATATTTGCGGGGCTACCCATCCTTGGCATTTTAATGATTGCCGGAAAATCCCAGGTGGGGAAGAATTATATCTTCGCAATCTTGAAGAAAAACATAATTGGGAAAAGGAAGAGTGGGTTCCAAGAGAAAAAGGTGCAAAGATTCTTGAAGCAATTATGTACATGACGAAAGCACCAACAAAAGAAGTAATGCTTCAGCGCAAGGTTGCGATACAGGAAGAGATAAGTAAGTTGTGAAGATAAACCAGCGAGGCTCCAAGGCATTATGGGGGCAAGGTGGGGGGATAAGCAATCTGGAGGACGGAGCCGAAGAGGCCAGGGGATTGCCACGAGGTTGCCGCTCGTCGTTGGTTAAACCATTTGAAACCGGTTGTACCGTACCGCGGTATATAGCCTAAAACGGTACATCTTTGAAATAAATAGAGGTGCTGTTGAGCGAATATCGAGGCGTGGTTGGCAGGGACGTTAAATAACGGGGATCGTCGTATAGATATTGCGCTCCATCGAGGTGAGGGTGGATAGGCATCGTTTATGTTGGAACGATGGTGTAGATGCCGGGTTCAAAGCCGGACAGCGCCTAGTAAGATATCGGTTGAGCTTCGTTGAAGAAAGGCCGATGCTTTAATGTTCTCAGACGAACTCGGAGGAGCGTATAAGGGTGTACTGGTCGTAGCGTGACTTAGTCACAAGATGTTTTCAGGGGGCCGGTGGTGCAGCCGCCGGTCCCACATAGGAGGAAAAGGTATGAACACAGGACATATAGGATATTCACCAGATTTCAAGAGCGAAACACATAAAGCAAATATCAGGATTACAAAGATAACAAAGGCCAAGCCGCCCAAATTAGAAGATGAATTTATTTCTAAATTGCTGGCCGAGCGAGAGAAGTTCATCGGGGCGTTAGAAGATGCAAAGCGAATAATTATGCTCCATACAAGCAGCGGCCATGATGTAGATAATGTGCTCGCAAAGATTTGTGATGTCTTGGAGAAGCAAGGATGAATGAAACCTGGTGGTACAAATTGGTAATCGTTTATTGGAAAATAGTTAGATATATACACCGTCTATTGGCAGAAGTGAAGGAGAAGCTATGAAACATGGCGGGTTGCTGGTGGTGCTGTGCTATATTGTGTTGTGTTTTATCGCAGTGGCGGTATTAATAACTCTGGTAGTGAGGTGGTGATATGACCCAAGCTGAAGAGATGAGGGGAAAACGGTGGTCATTAAAAGGATTAACGGAAGCAGATATGCGGCTACTTTACAACGGGTTAAAGCTCCAACATGGAGATTTCCCGGAAACATATGAAGGAGCGAGCATGTGGAAGATAGAAGTCGAACATACTATGGACAAGTTCCCGCCCGAAGTGAGGTGGTGATATGACATATGTTCGCGCCAGGTGGTATATGAGACTATTTCTGTTCTGGAGACAGCAGTACTATGTGAACTGGGCCGGTAATGGAGAACCATTTATGGGCGTGAGAGGTAAGAAGCTATTTGATATTTTCTATATATTTAGGGAAATATCGAGAGGATGGTAAAATGACCCCAGGATGTACAGGGAAACCGAGAAGGAGTGAAGGGATGACTGATAGCAGAATAAAGGAACTGGCCGATGATACAGTCCATGCTATGATGCGCAGCTATTGTTTCGCTACGGGTAGAGTGGGGGAAGGCAGAGATGAAATAACCAAAGCTCTCCGCGCCGTAGCCGCCGAAGCCAGGGAAGAGGGCCGGGAAGAGGGGATAGAGGCAGCTTGTTCTTTATTGACCTGGAAAGCAGCGGGAATAGTGCGCCGCAAACTTCTGGCCGAGCGCCTAAAGGAGAAGGGATGAGTATCGAGCGACAGTTTGAATTGGCAGAGGAAAACAAGAAACTGAAAGCTGAAGTGGAAGAATGGATACAAGCGGTGGGACTGGCGTCAACCGCCCTACCTAATATGATAATAGATGTCAAACATCCCATCGAAATGATGCAGAAGGTGGTAACCAAAGTCGCCGAGCAGGACCGGGAGATAGCCGAAGCCAGGGAAGAGGGCCGGAAAGAGGGGATAGATGAATTGCGTGATAGATTCTTTATGCTTTTGGGTGAGATTGATGGAGAAACTATTGCTATAGAAGCCGAGCGGCTAAAGGAGAAGGGGAAATGAAGGTTATCAAAGTTGAAATAGGGGCACAATCCGGACATTATTTTATGCCCGTTGAAGAAGCTATGTCAGTTGTGGACGGCGAGCTGGACGGTGCTGAGGTGGACGATTCCGTAACGCTGACCGTTTGCGAGATGACCGAAGAAGAATATGACGCACTACCTGAGTTTACGGGCTGGTAGCGCCTAAAGGAGAAAGAGTGATGACCGATTTTCAAAAGGAACTTGAAGGACTTATCAATAAGCATAGTAAGGAGAATGAATCAAACACGCCCGATTTTGTATTGGCAAAGTATTTAGCGCATTCTTTGAAAGCGTTAAGTATTGCCACTAAAAGTCGTGATGAGTGGTATGGGATTAAGCCGAATGGCGTAAGGGAGACGCGGAGATGAACACGAACGAACCAAAAGAAGTAGAACTAGAAAGGGCAAAGACCCGAATCGCCGAGCAAGACCGGGAGATAGAGTGGCTATTAACCGAGAATGCACACAAAGACCATGACTTATTCCAAGCCGAGGCCGACAACCGCCACCTCCAAGAGCGGGTGAGAGAGCTGAGAAAATTGCTAAAAAAGCTATACAAGGCAACTGAGGCAGACCCATATGTAATCTCTGGTCATTCTATTAATGGGCATCCATTAAACGCATTGGGTGTTGCAAGACAAGAAACCAAGCAGGCACTACAGCACAAGGAGGGGGAAGAATGACAACATCTGAATATGGGTTCTGGGTGTTTCTCAGTGATGATGAAGTTTCGGAGCTATATCGTTCGCTGAAGGACAGGGTTATAGACGTTCAATTTGAGACAAGACTATTTGAGTTTCGCACGACATTGGGAAAATATCTACACAAGGAGGGGGGGTGATGAACTCAACGGATAGCAAGAAGCTGGAAGAGATAGAGGTAAAGATAGATGAATTTGGAGCAAGTCGAAAAGATCAGCATTGGCTCATCTCCAAGATCAAAGAGCAGGACCAAGAGATAGACTATCAACGCCGACACCGGAGGCGGACTCTGGAACAGGCGAGAGAATCGTT
>JBDRKD010000105.1:0-37958 GCA_043814255.1 Microcaldota archaeon | reverse complement strand
CCTACGGAATCGTATTTGGGGAGGCAAACGGTTCGATAATAGGTGCCGCAGGGCTCCTCCTCGGTCTTGGCAAGCTATCCGGCTTCAAGGGGATATGCCTCATGGGAGAAACCCATGGCGGTTATGTGGATGCAAAGTCTGCTAAGAGCGTACTCGAGATTCTCTCAAAGATACTCGGAACCAATGTGGACCTGACAAAGCTCCAACAGAGGGCAAAGGAGAGTGAGCGCTTCATGAAGAAGATGGAGGATGAGGCGAAGAAACAAGGCGAATTCTCAAGTCCGGGTTCAATGGGAAACCATGACGTGAGTTACATACGTTAGTACCTAAAGCCAACCTCTTTTCTTTCCGATGTACCCCATAATCTTGTATGTGAGCAACGATGCAAAGAAGTCTGACCCTATCTGCCCAGGAATCGGGCACAATTCAACGACATCGAACCCAACCACAGTCTTCTTCTCACACACTTCCTTCAGCAATCTGAGTGTCTCATCCCACAACAAGCCCCCAGGCTCAGGGGTCCCAACTGCGGGCATGATGCTCGGATCCAATGCATCCAGGTCAAATGAGATGTATATGTCCTTCCCAAGGTCGGAGACAACATCATCCACATTGAATTTTCTCCCGTAGTGTATGTTTAGGTCATGTTTCCTTACATATTCAGATTCCTCTTCACTCATGCTCCTAATCCCAACCTGAACAATATTGTGTTTTTCTCTCACCCGTCTCATGACGCACGCATGGCCGTATTTACTCCCCTCGAACTCATTCCTCAAATCAGCATGCGCATCTATCTGCAATACATCAACGCCCTTGTCAAACGCCTCAAGCGCACCAGCTGTTACCGAATGTTCCCCCCCGAGTATAACTGGTATTTTTGAATCAACAAGCAGTTGTTTTTCAACATCCTCCACCCTTCTTATGGTCTCCTCAACGTCCCCCCTGCACGGCTCCAGGTATTCGAGAGTGTGTATTCCCATTCTTGAGGGGTCTGCCTGTAATTCGATATCGTAGACCTCCATGTTTCTCGATGCCTCTATTATCGCAGCCGGTCCGTTCCTGCTCCCAGGCCTATAGAATGCTGTAGAGTCAAATGGAACCGGAAACACAACCAATTTCGAGTTCTCATATTTCGAATCTTCCATCCCACAGAAGTTGTTTGGAGGTAATGTATACAACATCTCCATAATATCACCTCAATCCGTTAGAAACCTCCCTCAGGCTTTTCCTCTTCTTTTTCGCAAGTCTTTTCAAGTCTTCAAATTCTGGTTTAGATCCTATCTGTTTACCCTTATATCTCCCTTCCTTTACTCTTACTTTTCCATGGATTCCTTTCTTTACTGTAAACGACCTTATTGCTATGTGCCTGGAGCATTCAGTCTCTCTAATCCCAAGGGTTCCAGTTTCTTCAAACATGATTCCAACGAGCCTATCCACATGTTCTCTGTTACAGATTATGCGGAGTATGCTGCCCGGCCTTCCCTTCTTTGCGATGATCGGTATGACACACACATCCTTGGCACCGCTCTTCATCAGGCACTCAGCAGCGTAGGCAACTATCTCCCCCGATACATCATCCAAGTTTGTCTCAAGTATGGTCATGTTCTCTTTCTCAACCTGCCCGGCTCCGCGTATCAGCATGAGAACATTTGGCTCCCCTCCCCTATCTGCAGTTCCAGCGCCATACCCCACAGATTCTGAGATTATGGTCGGGATATCCTTCACAGGTTTTGCGATATTGGTGACAATTGCAGCTCCGGTCGGTGTCGTTAGTTCCAGTGAACAACCCCCACCATAGAACGGCATCCTCTTTCTTGTGAGTATCCTGAGGGTCGCCGGAGCAACGTGCCCAACAGCCAATGGAAGGACACGCACATCATCATCTCCAATACTCTCTAAGGCAAGAGCACAGCCGATTATATCGACCAGCGTATCAATGTGCGATAGTTCGTGGAAATGGATTTCCCCAACTCCATGCGCTTCCCTCTCAGCCAATACGATACTTTTCAGTATTCTTTGTGAAAGCGCCTTCGTATTTTTACTAATCCCCGATTTAGAGATGATGCTTCTCATCTGAGCTGGGGTGTAATGCTTTTTCGAAGCAGATACAAGAAGCATTCTGGCGCGGGCGTGTCCCCTGGTTACATTCTTTGTTCGAATCGACACTCCAAGTTCCTGTTCAAGTGTCCGCGCCACCACTTTCTCGTCAGCCCCAAGGTCGATTAATGCCGAAAGGAGCATATCGCCAGAAACCCCGCTTCTTGGGACAATGATAAGCATGTTTTTTATTTTCATCCTTCAATTTAAAAACATGTACTCAAAAAAGACGAAAAAGCTTGTAGAATACCTATCCCGAATCTCCCCCGTTGCCGTTGCGCTCTCAGGGGGTTTGGATAGTTCCGTGATAGCAAAGGCATCTGGACTTACATCAAAGGATTCAGTGGCAATCACACTGGATGACTATACACTCCCAAGAATCGATTTAAAGGATGCTAAAAGGACTGCAAAACTCTCGCGAATCAAGCATATTGTGCTCAAATCAAGACCACCACCAAAGGTTCTCTCAAACCCAGATGACAGATGTTTCTATTGCAAGAAACACACGTATACACTCGTAATGAAGCGGGCCAGGAAGTTTGGGATACGGGCAGTCGTTGATGGGGCGAATGCAGATGACACGAGCGAATACCGTCCCGGTCTGCGCGCCGCGAAAGAGCTTGGAGTATATTCACCATTACTTGATCTTGGGTTTGGAAAGGCTGATACGAGGATGATTGCAAAGGAGTTCAAACTCCCAGTCTGGAACAAGCCGTCCTCTGCCTGCATGAGTTCACGCATACCCCACGGCGAAAGGATAACTAAAGGCAGGCTAAGCAGGGCGGAGACGGCGGAAGGGTATCTTCGAAAGGCTACGGGAATACAAAAAATCAGGGTTAGGTCCCATGGCAACCTGGCTCGCATAGAGGTGCCAAAAGAAGACATACCGGCGTTTTTCGATAAGCTTTTAATAAATCGGATTGCAAAGAGATTGCGCAGAATCGGGTTTTCACACATTACCCTTGATCTTGAGGGATACCGGCCGGGGGGCAAATGAAAGAACTTGAGGACATATTGGAACTTATTTCCGAAAACAAGATGAGCGTCCGCCAGGCAGCAAAACTCATCCGTCTTAATAGTATCTCTGAGATTGAAGGGGTGGCAAAACTAGATACAAACAGGCTGCTCAGAACAGGTATCCCAGAGGTCATATTTTCTCCTGGAAAGAACAATTCGCAGCTTGAGAGAATAGGTGAAAATTCTAAGGGGGTTACAGTATTCTCTAGGCTTTCATCACCACAGGCGGAGTTTTTGAAGGAAAGGTTCAGGGGAACGTACAACGAACAGGCAAGAGCATTCGTAATCGGCAAACTAATAAAGAAGGGAGGGACGGTTGGCATAATCTCCGCAGGCACGTCCGACATACCTGTTGCCGAGGAGAGCAGGGTGATGGCGGAGGTAATGGGATGTCAAACAATCGTATCATACGATGCCGGCGTCGCGGGAATCCACCGCCTATTCCCAATATTGAAGAAGATGATTGGGAAGGCCGATGCAATAATCGTGATTGCGGGGAGAGAAGGGACTCTCCCATCCATAGTTGCAGGGCTTGTTGAGGTGCCAGTTATCGGGGTGCCTACCTCGATAGGTTATGGTTACGGAGGTAACGGAGAGGCGGCCCTGAAATCCATGCTCCAAAGCTGCTCATTCATAGTCACAGTCAATATCGATAATGGGATTGGGGCAGGGGCGTTCGCGGCCCTTATTGCCCGAAAATCAAGGGGGAGCAAATGAATGTCCTTTCGCTCGCACGACTGACGCGTATCGAACATTCGATATTCCTAGTCATCGCAGTTGCCATAGGGGAGATAATGGCATTGGGCCATTTCCCCAACCCAGAGTTAGCGGTGATGTCATTCATTCCGCCGTTTGCAATAGGTCTGGCTTCATTTGCAATCAATGATTATTTCGACCTTGAGACTGACAAGCAGAACAGGAGAACAGACAGGCCCCTTGTAAACGGAAGCGTCACGCCACATGTGGCGTTCTATGGGTCGATGGTGCTTTTCCTGCTTGGGATATCCGCATCGTTCTGGCTATCACCGGATTGCCAGGCAATAGCCTCTGCGTTCGCAATCGCGGCGTTCCTCTACAGCTACAAGCTCAAGGACATGCCTCTTGTTGGAAACGCATATATAGCGTCAACGATGGCAATACCATTCATATATGGTAGCTATGTTATTGATCCGAACATCAAGCCAGCGATTATAGTGCTCTCCATAATAGCATTCATAACCGGACTTGCACGCGAGATTGCTGGCGACGTGAGGGACATGGAAGGCGATATCAAAGCAAGAAATTCGAAGACAATTCCATTGCTCATCGGCAAGAGGAACGCGATAACCCTACAGTGTATCCTATACCTTATCGCAGTTCTGCTGAGCGTCTATCCTTACCTATACATCGAGCCGTTTATCGGTAATATAAACTACATCATCCCAATCATCGTGACTGATATTCTCATAGCCTATGCTGCAATCTCCACCGTATTCGACCAGTCTGCGAAATCGTTCAGGAAGGCACGGAACATGAGTCTGGCCGCTCTTGGAATAGGCTTAATAGGGTTCTTATCCGGAATCCTTTGAGTATGGAGTGATTTGATGGAAGCTATATTGAAGACTGATCTGCCTGAGACCGTTCATTCTAAGGGGAAGGTCAGAGACACCTATATCCTCGGAGACAAACTCCTGATGGTGACCACGGACAGGCTCTCTGCATTTGATGTTATATTCGACCAGCCGATTCCGTGGAAGGGGATAGTATTGAACGAGCTCTCCCTTTTCTGGTTCGATTTCACAAAGGACATAATCGGTAACCACCTCATAGGCGACCCCAAAGGTGATTACGCGTACCTTAAGAGGAGGGCAATGCTTGTTAAGAGGACTGAACCAATGCAATTGGAGTGCGTTGTGCGAGGCTATCTGGCCGGTTCTGGATGGAAGGAATATTCAAAAAACGGGACAGTCTGCGGAATCCATCTCCCTGAGGGGTTTACTCAGTCCCAGAAGCTACCACAACCAATATTTACCCCATCAACAAAGGCCACAATAGGCCACGACCTAAACATAACTGAAAGCCAGGCTTCGGATATCGTTGGAAATGAAGTCTATGAGACCATAAAGAAAGCGAGTTTGAGCATATATATGTCCGCATCAGAGTACGCACTCGAGAAGGGAATAATCATAGCTGACACAAAGTTCGAGTTTGGGATATGTGGCGGAGACACAATACTAATCGACGAGGTCCTCACGCCTGATTCATCGCGCTTCTGGCCGAAATCAGAATATTCTCCTGGAAAACCACAACCAAGTTTCGATAAGCAATATGTTCGGGATTATGTCGAGGAGCTCGGATGGGATAAAAAGCCCCCCGCACCAACGCTACCTGATAATATAATAAAAGGAACGAGTGAAAGATATATCGAAGCATATGAGATGATCACTGGAAAAAAATTCAGGAGATGATATGATGTCCAAAATATCGATTGTGATTGGAAGCGAATCCGACAGGAAAACAGCCGAGAAAGCAAAGGCCGTTCTTGATGAGTTTGGAGTTAAAAATGAGATATTTATTGCGTCAGCCCACAGGACACCTGAGAAATTAGATGCACTCATAAAAGAATCAGATTCTAAGGTGTTCATAGCAATCGCAGGATTATCCGCAGCTCTCCCTGGAGTCATAGCTTCAAAGACCAAGAGGCCAGTAATAGGCGTTCCAGTTGATGTGAAACTTGGAGGGATCGATTCATTGCTTTCAATGGCCCAGATGCCTTCTGGTGTGCCCGTGGCAACAGTTGGCATAGACAATCCAAAAAACGCCGCACTTCTGGCAATAAGAATCCTAGCGCTTTCAGACGAATCCCTTGCCAAAAAATTATAACCTTTTCATTATTGCCATGGCAAGAGCAACCATTACCAAAAGAACTGTGATGAACACTAGGGCGAACAGCTCCTTTACGGTGCTATCCCCTCCGTTTTCTATGGTGTCATACATCACCTTAGTCCTATTCTCAAGGCCATTCGAGAATTCCGACAGCTGTACTGGGGTGATTCCTACCCTATCCTGTAATTCAATGTATTTTGCCTGCCCAATGTAAAGGTTGGCCCAGATGCTATCATATTCTATGTTATTGGCCGTTTCGATAATCTCTATGGGGTCCCCACCACCAACAACATAATCGTATCCTTTCGTCATATAAATGGCATAAGTGGCATCATAGACTGCTGCTCCATAAAGCCCATCATCGAATTCTTGTTTCGCCGCTTCAAGGTGCCAATTCTGGTCCGGGAACAGATCCTTTCTCCCATGGAGGTATTCCTCTGCAGCGTCAATAGTTTCAATTGCTATCGGTTTGAACATCTCCAAGTCAATAGTCTCTCTACCCTCAATATCCATCAAACTCTTTGAGGCGACGCACCAGTTCTCAGCATATGTGACGTCCCTTAATGTCTCAAGCGTCTTCACTTGGTTTTTGAAACTCTCATTGTTGATTCCGGATATTTTTTTCTTTGCCCAACTGGCCCTCAACTGCCCTCCAACAACCCACTCCCAATTGTCACGAGATGCCTTTGCATCAAGTGCGTTCTGGTAGCATTCTTCAATTCCATCAAGTCTCTTTTCTATCTCGTTCCTCCCAACCCCAGAGGATTTCAGAAATCCAATATCTATCCATGTGATGAACGCAGTGTTCGCTCCGGTATAGATATATCTCTTATCCACGGAATCTTCTGCAATATCCAATTGATTGCTAAAATAGTCCTTATACTCCGATTGTTCCTCTGGCATTGAATCAACATCGTTTCTTGCATATTCTATGATGTCTCTTGCGATTCTTTCAAAAGGAATTATCTTCGGGTTCAGGAATCCCATATCCGGGACCGAAGGAACCTGCACAACTCGCAATTTCGGACCCGTAATATTCGGAGCGCCCCTTGAGAACGCTATTCTTTCAGCCTCTTGGATGTTTTCAACCTGTACAATTGTAATATTTACTCCATGCCCAAGAACGTCCAACATGATTCTCTCCTCAGCAGAAAGATACGGTGTTACGAGCAGATCAAGCCCGGCATCTGCCGCAGCCTGCGCTTTTATTGGTATCCCACCAACAGGCCCAATAATCCCATTTGGCTCGATTGTTCCAGTTATCGTAAAATCATCCCTAAGTGTATTATTGCCAAGGGCTGAGAGCAGGAGAAGCGTAATTGCCGCCCCAGCACTCGGGCCATCAATACTGCTGAGCTCCATCTCCCCTATCTTTAGCAGAACATCGCAGGTGTTTCTCTCATGACCTGTCATCTCAGTTGCAACCTGTGTTGCTGTTTGTCCGGATTCTTGAGTAAGGCTTCCGACTATCGGAGCAGTTGCGATATATACTGTTCCATCCCCCTCCCGTATCTTTAGTTTAATGGCAACCAGTTGTCCATCACCAGCGTCGTTCACTGATGGAACCACCATATCTCTGGAAACTGTTTCATTACACACGAGTGCTAATTGGGGGTATGAGAGCAGGAGCACAATTGCAATTATCAACATTCTTTTCATTGAATCACCATATCAAATATCCCCGAGCTGATGAACTCAATGGCAATAGCAGCAACGAACAACCCAAGCAGTCTTGAATATATCTCAAGTCCTCTATCCCCCAAAACGCGATGGATTCTATTGCTGAATCTCAGGAAGCCCCAGGTAACAAATACCGCACAGAGTGATGCCAATATTGTTACGAACATCCCATATTTTTCAGACAGTATTATCGCCATGCTCATGGCCCCAGGCCCAGTTATCATCGGAACCGCGATCAGGACAACGGCAACATCTAGGTCGTTGTTATTCTCTGTGAATTGGATTCCAAGCACCGTGTAGACACCGACGATTAGCAGTATTATGCCCCCGGCTATCTTGAAGCTGTTGAAACCTATACCCATAACCTCCAACATGGTTGTTCCAATGAGGATGAATAGGACTATCGAGATTCCGGCTACAATAGCCGCTTCCCCAGCAGCTTTGGTCCTCTGCTTTGCAGAAGCCCTTTTTGTAAGGGCAAGGAACATTGGAACCGATGCTAACGGGTCCATTATCACAAACATTGAAAGAAACGCTTTTGCAAATCCAATCATGAAGACACACTCTCGCCATATTATGATAACTGGATAATGCGGCTGCCGGGATTTCCATGAAGGGCGAGATTGTTTTATCATCCTCCCCATCCCGATGAAGGGAAGGAGACCTCAAAGCGGTCGGGGGAAGGGTTGATAAGAGCTGGCACGGCGCCCTTATTTTGAACCCGGGCGATGAGCTTGGGAAGCTCAAATCCTACCAGGCTAGATCACAGCCGCATAATCATCTTGGTGTTGCAGGCAGCTCAAACGTACTGTCTGATATTGTGGCGTTTACGTTAAGCTGGTTTACATACATGTCTATTTGATTTATAAGTATTCCACCATCCTCACTTCCGGGTCCGCCAGTCATCTCAGTTACTATTCTCCCACTCAGCGCGACCCCCGTCTCATCATCGAGACATTGCGAAAGAGTCACGTTTTTTACATCCTGAGAAAAGTTCAGGAAGGAGGAAGCTTTAGAGTAGTCAATCCTCGCGCTCACAAGCCAGCAGGGCCTGCCTGAAATTTCCAGTCTTTCTACTCCACCAACGAATTCAAAGGCATCGCTTTCCACAATCCCCCGGCTCATCCCCTCCCAATCCTGCGCCCCTCCAAAACCCTCCCCAGTCAGACCAATGTCTCCACCGAAGCTTAGGCAATCCCACTCATCCTTCTTACCACATAAGTATGTTCCCTCTTCAATGGAATAGACCCTCATCTCAACTCCTTCGAGTTGTGGCACGCCTTTCACAATAATGTCTGTTCTGGTCATTTTGTCCAGTTTATACTGGACAATGTCTGTAGTTATGATGCTTGTTGTGGCCTGTGAAAGCACAGTCATGTTCATAGTTAGGTCAGTTATCAACGACTTCAACTTAGCACTCTTTTCTATGGACGATAACATGACATCCTTCGGTTCAGGGGCATTTGTGCACCCAAACACCAATGCCATAAGAACCAGGATAAATATGTATCTAGAAATCATAGGAGTTTATATACTGCAATTAATTTATTATAACTATGGAACAGATGGGGTTCAGTGAAAGCATACGAAATTCACGACGTATCTTTGCTCGAGATGCATTATTTGCGTATAATGCAAATCTCGATTGCATAAGGTCAATCAGCCAGAAGGAGGCAGATATCCTATCCCGTCACCTCCCAAAAATGAAGGAATGCATGCAAGGGGGGGAATGGGGGAGAGATGCGGATTAGCAGCCATATGTTCCATAAGATAGATAGGATGCTCCCTGAAGGAACGCTCAGGATAGGGGGCCAAGCGGGAAATATGGCAGTTTCTGCTTCAAGGCTTCTCACCAGATCCTATTTACATACGCCAAACTACTCTAGGAAGATGCTGTCTCTGTTCAAATCCAGGCGGGTTCTCGTTGCTTGTGGGGAATCTTTTCTCCCAGCAAGAGAATGTGGAGACGATTCCGAACCACTTACGCACATGATATTCGAATTCAAGAAAGGAAAGAACATCTCCTCGTCAGACCGTTTCATAGTCTCATTTGAGAGCGAGAATCCATCACTACCCATCAATCCCATATTCTCTAGGAACATACTCCCAGTTATCCAGGACATCCCAAAGGCAATCATTGGTGGATTTCACCTGGTACCCCCACGACTCTTAAGGAAGAGGATGAGTGGTGTTCTGGCTCAGATTCGCAAATGGAAAAGAATCAATCCATGCCTCAGGATGCACCTTGAGCTTGGAGATTTTCTTTCCCATGAGTCGGAGATCCTAACCGTAAAACACATCCTACCAGAAGTACACAGCGTAGGGTTAAACGAGAGCGAACTACCGACATTCCTAAACTCCCTCGGTTCAGGACGGATTGAGTCTGTTTTAGATAAAACCGGAACAGTCGTCCTCCACACAGGGAATTATTCGCTTGCCCTATCAAGGGACTACTCCCAAAAGGCCCTTGCCAGCTCATTGGCATTCGCCTCATGCGTCTCAGGTTTCAAGGCGTTGAAAGGCCACTCACCGACATTTTCCCAGCTGGCCAAAGCACAGTTCAAGAGAAAGAGGATAATCCCCCCAAGAATCAGAGGGGCATCAACAGATATTCCTACGGCATTCTCCCCTTCAGTAAACATAAAACCAAAATACACCATTGGATTGGGCGACTGTTTCTCAATGGCGTTCTTTCTATCACTCAAATAAAAAAATGCGGCCGCCGGGATTTTCACAAAAGGGTTTCTTTTCGCACCCTGCCTTTTCTTTCAAAAGAAAAGGCGGTTTGAACCCGGGTCACGGGCTTGGAAGGCCAGGATCCTACCAGGCTAGACTACGGCCGCTCCGAACCCAGGGGCACATCTCCTTAGGTTTGAGACCCTATTTTTGCTCGTGCAAAAATGGGCGCATTGTGCGGAGCACAATGCTGTTCCTCCTGATCCCCCTCTAAACGAAGGTTTTCAAGATACCCTTACCAAGAAAGGAAACACTCCTAGATTCGCTATGCGGCTGCCGGGATTTGAACCCGGGCTACGAGATTGGCAACCTCGAGTCCTAACCAGGCTAGACTACAGCCGCAAATAGCAATAATCTCTGTATATCAAGGCTTAAAAAATATACTATCAGTTTACATATCCTTGTTTTTTATTGTAAAAAAGGGTTAAAATAGTGCTGTGTAAGATATTCAAACCAGCATTCAAACCCGCTATTTAAAGCGTATATTCACCATTTAGATAATATGTATCTCCACACTTTTTATAGGTCAACTTCTGAAACGGAACTATTCAGAATGGACATTTTGATTTCTCCACCGCAAAATGTTTGAACCAACCCGCTCAATTCATTGATGATTGTTTCAACTTCTTCTTTGGTAACTGGCGGAAGTCCTTCAACAACCAATGCGACATTTTTTGTTTCTTCTGTCATTTTTGACTTGTCGCATTCTCTCCAATTCCATCTTCTACACAGGACTTCCTTGTCATCGACATAAACAACCTCTCCTTCTTTCGGATTTTTTGTTTCTTCGGAATTGAGCCCGGTAAAAGATTCGTTTCCATGAGCAAATTTCAGAATAATGTTCCCATCGATTTTGTCGGTGTCATCTCCGCCAACAGGAATTATATTTTTTATTGAAATATAATTGTAAATATCAACAACTTTGTTTATATGGCGGAGGTCCATTCCCTCCAAAATCATTCTGTAAAGATTTTCTACAGAACACCTGTATTTTTTTGGTTTGGCTCCAAATGAAGAATAGGCTTTTCGCCAAGAATCTATTTTTGGGTTTTGTGACAAGGTTCCTGTATTGAAAGTCGATCTTATTTCTTTCATATTTTCACTGATTTGATCAATAATCTCTTTATTGTTCCCTTGATTGTCTATTCCTTTAGCGGTCACAATTCCAATATTCAAATCAGGGAATTTCTCAAAAATTTTGCTATCTATTTTGAATTTCACGTTTATCAACCTATTTTACTGACCTATTTAATAAGGGATGCCGTGGGCCGGGTTTGAACCGGCGGCCTTCTGGTTTCTGTCTAGGATGACTTCAGCTTCGCCAGCACAGGGTGCTTCAGACGCTCTCCCAGACTGAGCTACCACGGCACGCGCCATACTAATAATCGTATAACTTTTTATTCGTTTGTGAACAATCTATACGTGAGGTGTTATCAGTGGTTACCGCTCAAGAAGTTTTAAAGGATATCCAAGAAAGCGAGTTGCGATGGGTCAACCTTCAATTTATCGATTTGGAGGGGAGACTCAGGAACATGTCCATTCCCTCTAATACCCTCAATACAAATACGTTCTCACGTGGAATACCCAAGCTTGACCCAACAGGGATAAGGAGTTTCAGAGGTGCTGGCGATGAGATGGTTCTCCTCCCAGACCCAGAAACATACACAAGACTTCCCTGGGATACCCTGTCATGCAGGATGTTCTGCAATCTTCAGGAGGCTATGGGGGGGCCTCGTTCAGAATTTGATTCAAGGCATGTTACAAGCAAAACAGAGAATGCCCTTTCAGGAGCTGGTTACTCCCTCAGAATTGGAATTAAATTGGAATTCTTTGTATTTGATAGCATTACTGCAGATATCCAAACCCCATACAAACACCAGGGCTATACACTGGACTCCCGAGAAGGTGCATGGAATTATTATGGTCAGAATTACCCCATAGACTTTGGGGCAGGATATATGGCATCCCCACCAATGGATGCATTGTCTGTCTTCCGATCCAACGTATCAGACATGCTTGAAGGCGCGTTCGCAATACGAATAGATTCACACAAACACAGTTATGCATCCACGGGGCATTGCTCAATAGAGATGCGGTATTCCTCACTCATGAAGACAGCGGACAACGTTGTGACCTCCAAATATGTTGTTAGGAATGTTGGCCTCGCTTCTGGTCTTATGCCTACATTCATGCCCAAGCCAATCAACATCCAGAAAGGCGGTTCCATGTGCGTTCACCAAAGCCTGTGGATGAACGACAAGAACATCTTCTTTGATCCTAGTGAAGAGAAAGGTGAACTCAGCCAGAGCGGCAGATATTATGTCGGGGGGATACTGTCCCATGCACCGGCACTCTGTGCATTAACCAATGCGACGACAAACTCATACAAGCGCCTTACAGCGGAACGAATGACTCACGCTACCTGGGGTTTTGGGGATAGGTCGACAAGCGTGCGGATTCCAGCATACAACAAGAACAACGAGGACTCAAAGCGCATAGAATATCGTCTACCAGACCCAGGATGCAACCCACATCTATCGCTATCCTCGATTGTGCTAGCAGGCCTTGATGGCATAAAGAATAAAATTGACCCGGGGAGCACAAACAAGTCCACCCCAGCGGCAAGCGGGAAAGCATTGCCCCGCACTCTCTCAGATGCAATTGAAGCACTCAAGAGTGATAGTTCCTTCCTAAGGGCAGCATTCCCAAGTACGTTGGTTGATCAATATTGCGATGCGAAGAATGAGGATATTCTGAGAGAATTAACCACACCAACACCCATGGAGTTCAAGCATTACCTAGACATCTAGCCAATATATCTGCAGGTGGGGTACACAACCAATCAATCTCTCTGCCCCTTTTTCTGCAAGTCCATCACTTATGGCAAGATCAACAGATCTCTTACCAACAAGGTTTATGGATGTTGCTTCCTTCAAACTCATCTTGGCTTTCTCTGGTGTTGTTAACTCCCCAACATAGAACGAGGAGTACTTTTTCAAATCAAGCACAAGATTTCCGTCTCTCAGGATTTTTCCTACGAGTTCCTTATCACAGAGCGCTACAACAACCTGATCATTAGTCTTGTGTATTTTTAGATACATCCAACCCCTCTTTTTCAAGCGAAAGGCTACTTATTAGCATTTCTAATGCGGCCACGAACCTTTTCCCACAGTCTGTGAGCACCACAATCCTCCTATTTCCCTTAGTTTCTGTCTGTACAATCCCTTCCCGTTCAACAATCCCCAGTATCTTGATTGTGTGGACATAGCTCATCTTGGATTTATCCGAGAGTTCAGATATGTGTTGTTCCTTATCCTGTTTGAGGAGCATGAGGAGCGTTGCTGGTTTCCGTCGTATAAGCCACTCTAGAGAACTAGGAACAACCTGGTCATCGATGTCCATGAACACATATCATATCGGGGATTTAAATAGGCTACTCCCATTCAGTAATTAGGCCATAGGCTTTTTCTTCGGAGTGCTTGCCCAGCCCAAACCCCCACCCATGTCTGGCATCCACCTCCGAGTTCCTGCTCAGGGAAAAAGACCATTCGAATTTTGGCCCGAATCGGTCGAGTCGCCCTCGGGTGCCGGACAGCCACATCTGGGTGGTTGCCACCGTTACTGGTGTAAGCGCTTAATTTGTCTACAGCCCAGGTGATGCCAACCAGCCAATCTGCCAGAGCATCACAATTCCCACAAGTACAAGAGTTATCCCTATGAATATCCTCATTCCGTACTTGTTCTTTTCTCTCCAGCGTTCTATGGTGTCTGGAGGAACCCCGAGGAGCACAGCGCCGCTTATAATGAGAAGTGGAAAAATAAGACCTAAGTTATATAAGAACAGGAGTGGAGCGGCGTTTATCTTTACGCCGATATCTGCAGATGAAGCCATGTTCAAGATTGCGAGATATATCCCACCAACACAAGGGGCTTTCACAAGTGAGAATATCCCTCCGAGGATAAATGAGGTTATCATACTGTTCTTCTTCGTGAGTGATTCACTGACCCCCTTGATGTTCTCAGGGGTCTCAACAAGGAAGCTCTTCGGGTTCTTGTAGTCCTTAATTGTCCAAAGTCCAAGGACGATGACCAACCAGGCGATTAGAATAGTTATCAATTCGATATCCACCATACTGGCGAAGCTGAGAAGCCCCCACCCAATTATGAAATATGCCGTGAATATACCAAACGAAAAGGCGATAGTGAGTTTGACGAGCCTCAACTTGTTCTCTGAAACACCAAGCGAGTATGAGATAAGGAACAGGAGAACTGCAATAAGGCACGGATTGAAACCGGAGATAACGCCAGCTCCAAACACAGCCAATGGATTGAGAATATCCACTTGTGTTACGTTGCCCGCGACAGAGGCATTGCACCCACCTGCAATACATGCGTCCAACAGGCTTTCAAATTCTTCCTTGTTTACAGCCCCAATATGCACCATGCTATTATTCAGGACTATCGTTGGTGTTCCCCATTCGCTAACAGGTATTCCAAACCTGGAATAAGTGTCATTCAGCCTTTGGAAATTCCCAGGATTTAACCGAACCTCATATTCCGTTACATTTAGCGAGTACTCCCCATCTGCAATAACTCCCTCAAGGACTTTCTCGAAAACAGAACAGGTCCCACATCCCACTTGATTATAATAATCGATATGCACATCCATGGCGACAACAGAGGATGTTAACAATAATACGAACAACAAAAGCCTCGTTATGTTCTCACCCTACCACTTCTTCTCTGTTTACATCGGTGCTGTATGCAAAGATAATCGAAGAGGAGAAAAGCCACCCATACCAGAAAAGCCAGAACCCTCCAACCATATCCAGTTTCAGGAGACTCAAAACCGAGAAAAATATGAGAACCGCGGCAAATATCGTTTCGGCATATGTGAATCTTAAGATCTCCCAACGTGTCATACTGTTTGGATTTTGCCTGGTCATTACAAACGTGGTTGGAAGGTTAAACAGAGCAACAATCACCGCTTTGGCTCGCATTATGGCAACTGAGAAATTGATGAAGAGGACCATCAAGCCGATCCTATACGAGCCAAAGTATAACTGGGCTCCCACCATTGTCATTCCAACTACGGCTATGAGATAACTGACAGCTATGAATTTCGCCATCTCAGGGATTATAAGTGACTGGTAGAATACAACGTTTGAAAGGTTTGTCAGTACAAAGACGAGTGTAATCAGTGCATATAATATGAAAAGGTAAGAGAGATACATAAAGCTGAAGACCTGTGTTGAATAATGGAGTTGCTTGTGCAATGGTATTTTTGGCAGGTTCCTAACATAACTCTTAATCAACCAGCTGTTCCCTACAGTGTATCTCCACTGTTGTGCGACAAACGTAGCAAAACTCTCGATTGGTTCACCGAGGGCATATGTCTTCGGGACAAACGCCCCGCCATACCCGGCAAGATCAGCCTCAAAAGAGAAAGCAGTGTCTTCTGTAGGTGAATTCGGGAAGCCACCTATTTTTTCAACGACAGACTTCCTTACTATCCCTACAGATCCACAGAACATTCCACTCTTATCAATCCCTCTGACCGGTTGTATGAAGTTATAGAAGAACGAATAATACGAATTCACGGTGTTTGCGAAAAGACCACCCGGCGCATATCTCTTGTGCGTTTGGACAGAGCCGAGGGCGGGGTCTTTCTCAAAATGACCCATAGTGTCCATTAGGAAATTCTCATCAGTAAGAACATCGTCAGCGTCGAAAATGGCCAAATATTCCTCTTTTATCTCAGGAAGAGTGTTGTTGAGGGCATAACTCTTCAGTCTTACCGGATTCAGCAGGAACTTGTACCTGATTCCATTCTCTTTACAGAATTTCTCGGTTTTCTTGTCTGGTTTGCTTGAATTGTCTATGGTGTAAAAGGCTATTTTCCCAGGATATTTCAATCTCTTAAGTGAAGCAAGGGTTTTTTCAACAGTCCCAGGTTTCTCATTCCTGAAGGGAACAACAACTGCCACTGGCGGGGCTTTCACAAGCGTCGGTTTCCTATACTTTGCAATCGCAACGAACGATTTCAGATAATAATAACATCCAGCTATGTTGAACACAGCATTAACTATCAAAAGGAACAGGAAAACAGAGCCAAAAGCCTTGTCTATCGGATTTCCAAATATACCAAACAATAGGTAAAAGCCATATACGACCCCACCTATCGAAGTCAGTACTATCGTGGATATCAATAGGTATTTCCTCTGTTCATTGTTCATCCAAGCCACACTCGCAGCTTATTATATCATTTGCTATGATTTAAATACATTAGCTATATGTATTCCCCCTATGGAAAACATTTGGGGCAATATGAAAAAACTCAAGTTCACGGCCCTGCTAGTGCTCCTGTTGGTCCTAGGAATACATAACCTGAGCAACAAGATTGGTGAAATAGGTTTTAACTACTTCAACATCCCAGAAAATGATGAAATATACCTTATGGAATATGGTTCCAGAGACCAATTCACGCTATACTCAACAGCCAACAGATCCTGTTCTATGTGTGGGGCATTCGTTTCATTATCTCCCGGGGAGAACAAACTCAACCCCTCAAAATGCTCAGAGAACGTTACTATCACTTGTGATGGCAGGGCACTCTGGTTCTCTATTGACGACACCAACAAGCCAGAATATTTCAATGGGCAGGTTTCTTACGATGTACGGGATCAGGAACTCATCATAACAGTTTCCGGAGTGGCGCACACAAACGGATATCGAAGGATGACATTTCTTGTCGATGGAAAGGAAGTCCTCTCACCAAGCTTCAAATTCGATGGAAAGGTTGCTGTTTCTGAACGAATAACCCCTAGCCTAGGAAAACATCGCATACAGGTATCTTTCCTAGGGGAAACCATCGGCGATAGGGGGTTTGAGATAGAACGATCTTATCCTCTCGCCTTACTTCTCTCAGCGTTCCTTTCAATAGTGCTGTCTGTCCTTCTGCTCCGCAGGGTAACTCCTGTCAGCCTTTTAATCGGAGTTGGGGTTGTATTCTCAACATTAGTATTCCATTTCCAACTAGAATCCCTGGGGTTATGGTGGTTGGCACCGCTAATACTACTCGCATTGATTATATGCGCAAAACATGGGGGGAGGACGGTCCCAATCCCATCTGTCGGCTGGCGGCAGGCATTAGCCATTTCAACAGCATTCACAATGTACATACTGTTGCTCAATCTCTCCATAGGAAACCTAGACCTTTGGAGTTCCTACTATAACCGCCACGCAGACATGACATTACTCAAATGGACATCAGTCTACTATGATGATCTGAGTTACCTTGGAAGACAATCGACATACCCGCCAGGTTTCTTCAATCTAGCTGCCTCAATTGGGGGGATATTCGGGGCTACAGACTTCACATCATTCAGGCTGCCATTCCACATCATACTGGCGTTTCTATTTGCCCTTTCGACATATGCAGTATTCCACAGATTCTCGAGAAGGTCCGCCGCAATTGCGACAGCGTTCATACTCCTTCAGTGGTTTTTTACAATGACTGCCACCACCCTTTCGCTTCATACGTTCGCCTACATAATGCTTAACCTATCTATAATCGCCTCTCTCCCATTGTCATTCGTATTCCTCACCGTTGCATTCGCCACGCACCCAATAACAATATTCATGTATCCTTTCTACTTCTACGCATCAAGGAAATTCAAATTAGATATTAAGCATACGGTCATAACTCCTGTTGCAGCAGTTGTCATATCGCTCCTGTTCTACGTTCCCATATTCATCAAGAGCGGCATTCCATACGAAATAGTTCCGAACCGTTGGGGATATTTCTTTACGTATGGACTTAATGGCATGCATTTCGAGTTTCTCCTTTTCCTACCATTGATACTTCTATCCATCTGGGCAGTATCCAAAGAGCGCTACAGGATACCCGCTTTGGCAGTTGCCCTGTTCACATACATAAACGCATTTGTCCTATATAGGGTGAATATACTCCTGACAGTGATGTTCGCAGCCCTGTTCCCACTTGCTTTCGAGAGAGAGCTTAAGAGCAACAGGAATGTAGCCGTTCTTTCACTATTCATACTCGCAAACATTGCGCTGGTCCCCATAATCCATTCAGGCACAACCGACTGGTGCACCTGGGGCATTTCGAACGACATGTGCATATCCCCAATGCAATACATCAAACAACATACATCCACCCGGGATTCTGTTGCAATCGACCCAATCTATGCACATCTTGAAGCATACGTTGGAAAGAGGCCGGTCCTTGCGGACCTCTATGTAGAATACGCAGACATCGATAAATTCGAGGCAGAGGACGAGTTCTATTGTACTGGGAACCTCACGCGCATCAGACAATACAATCTCTCATTTGCCATAGAAGATGAGGTGAACTGGCCACCGCGACCAGAGCGTAGGAACCTCACAATATCTGATGGAGACCAAGTATATGATAACGGATTCATCCACATCACGAGAATCAGGAGCTAGACAGGGCGTGGAGTTTCTTCATATCGATTTCTCTATGGTGTTGGAGATATCAACAACTGATGCTTCTGCGGGTATGCTGTTTGTACATTCGACCTTAGAGGCACCAGAAGACATCAGCCGTTTGAGGGCATCGTTTAGGAAAAGTCCGTGCACCGCGCCACATCGCACACTCTTGGCCCCCTTCTCTTTGCAAAGCTTAAGTGCATTTACCATGGTGCTGCCCCCAGCAATCATATCGTCAACTATTATCACGTTCCTGCCCCTCACATCAAAAGCAGCCTTGAGGCTCGATATCTCCCTATATACACAGTCTCCGTGTCCATAACCTCCCCTTACCTTCTTCATGACGCCCTTCTGCGCCTCGCCTTCCGTAAGGTACTCCGCACCCTCATCCGGAGAGATTACAATCGGATTGTCCAGTCCCGTCTTTAGGCTCTCCACAACCTGATTCCCAAAGCTCACGTTATCTATCCTCAATCCCCCATAAACGAACCCGCCTTCCTTTTTCAGGAAATGGCAGTCGAATGTGATGAGCCTCTCACACCCCGCCTCCCTTATCATCCTGCAGATTGTTTCGGAACTCATGGTCTCCCCGGAAAGGAATCGTTTATCCTGTCTGGCATAGGGTAAGTACGGAATGACCGCCGTAATGGCCTTCGCTCCCATCCCTTTGAGTTGCCTCAGGGCCAGGAACAGCTGTATCAGAGAGGAATCCGGTTCGGGATAACACCTGTGAATGAACACGACCTCTTTTCCCTTACACCCGATAGGTATTCGAACATAATTCTCCCCATCCGGGAAGCGTTTCATTTCTATGGTATCCCCGGTAACATTAAGACCAGAACAATTTGGACTTTTAAGCACGAGCTTTTCGGTTTTCATATTTAGAATTTGGGGGATATTCTTAAAAACAATGACTATATTATACATGATGTGATTCCATGGGTAAAATATCGATAAAAATTGCACATTTCTTGATAGGTATAATTTCTGGGACTCTTTTGGGCTATACGTTCTATTCATTTAGGCCAAAATCAAATCCATTTGAGGCAGCAGGGGCTGCAATCGTGGTGGCCATATTGGTTATAATCCTTCTCCCAAAGCTTCGCGGTGGCGGAGGGGACTTCTAGGATTCCATCCTGTTTAGGATAGAGATGGCATTCTCCTGAACGTCCCTGTCTATGTCAACAACAACAGCACCTCTGGAAGGCATGCCATAGACAACCACGGAACCAATAGGCGCATATGCTATGGCTACAAGGCCCGCCAAGTCTTCCTCCCCATCTACAAACACATCCCCTTTGCCTTCGCTAATCACTTTCTGCATAATCCCCAAAAGTTCGTCAGTTATGACCCCGGGAGGGTTGTTGACACTGACGGGATCACACACACTTTCTATCCTTCCTCTGACGTCTGTACTCACAGGGCCCCTCCGTGTTTTAAAGTCATAAACCATAACTTCCGGACGCCTTCCTCCCCTGAGCAATACATCCGCACAATAATCTCCGATGCATATTAGCGTGTTTGCGTCTCTCACAGAATCAACAAGCTCGTCTTCATCTACGACTTTTCCGAGCGGTTTCTTCAGCTCTTCCCTGAGGTCACCGGTGAGCTTCTTCATGGTAACCCATTCACAGGTTGAATTATAATATATTGTCCCAAAACCATATTCATGAAAAGCATTGGAAAAGGGGCAGAGGCCGAACTCTATAAGTCAAACTTTCTAGGGAAGGGAATAGTTGTCAAGGAGAGGATATGCAAGAAATATAGGATAATGGAGATAGATGTTCCCCTGAGAAGGACTAGGACGAAGAATGAGGCAAGGCTTCTCTCTGCAGCGAAGAAGGCAATGGTTCCAGTCCCCACCATTTATGAGATTGGAACCTACAACATATTCATGAGCAGAATCGATGGAAAACTTCTTAGGGATTTGCGTACTACTCCGTTCCTTCTGCGAAAAGCGGGAGAATACCTTGCCCGCCTCCACAAGTCGAACATAGTACATGGGGATTATACAACCGCGAACCTAATGGTTGATTCAGACGGAAAACTATACGTGATAGATTTCGGGCTCGGCTCGCTATCGAAAGACTTAGAGGATAAAGCAGTGGACATCCTGTTGATGAAGAAATCTCTGGACAACAGGGTGTGGTACAGGGAATTCCTAAAGGGCTATGCGAGAGGGAACAGGGAGTATAGGGCGGTCCTAAAGCAACTTGAAGAAGTCGAGAGAAGAGGGAGATATGTAGTCAGGGCAATGCAGGGCTGAATCCTAAAAATCTCGTTTTATTCTCATTTTTAGTGTTTTTGTAGAATCCCCCAAGGGGTAGTTATTTATAAAAAAAACAGTTACTATTAAGCGTGGCGACCAAGCAAATCCATATAGGAAATAAACCACCCGAACCCAGGTACCATTGGGCGGAGGGGTCGAAGGAAATGTATTGTCCAGGAGCCTCTTCCGGAGTGATGTGGTATATTCTTAAGCAGAGACCGCTCACTGATCGAAACCAAAAATCACATCGCAGGAGAAGGTCTGGTTCTAATGTCGCCACACCCCCTCCTTTCAAAAGATAACCCGAATGCTTTTCCTACCGAGCAGCTGTGTCCCCCCACATGCGAAGAGAGTTGATTTTGCAGGGGCCCAGGATTCGAAGGTTGAGTACAATCCAACAAACCCCGGGAAAGGACGAAATGAAAGAGGCGCGCCGACCTAAGCACCACTAATAAAACTGCATATATGAAGAAACTAGTTATCAGAGTTCTCCTACTCTGCGCTTAGCCTTCCTCTTCATTCGCTTCCTGCGCTTCTTTAACCATTTCCAGCGCATTCTGCCTTTTTTCTTCCATTTTCTAGGAATAGAACCCAATCCCACACCTCATTTTAAAGGTTACCTTATCTCGTTTTAAGGTTTACCTTATATCCCATCAGAATTATAAAGCTATCTCAAGGAAATAACTATTCATGGACATCGAGGGGAAAATGGACTTGGTAATGTCTAGGCCAACAGAGGAAATAGTGACTCGCGACGAGCTCAGAGAGATGTTCGAGAACGAGGCTCACCCAAGGCATTACATCGGTTTCGAGATATCTGGGAAGGTACATCTTGGAACAGGTCTGTCTACTGCTTTGAAGGTCAATGATTTCCTAGAAGCTGGCATCAAACCAACAATCTTCCTTGCAGACTATCATGCATGGATAAATGGGAAGATGGGCGGGGACCTAGAGCGGATACAAACCATCGCAAGAGGCTATTTCAAAGGGGCTTTCCTCTCACTTGGATTGGACGAGGGTAAGGTCGAGTATGTCCTCGCCAGCGAGCTTTACGATAACGACTACTGGAAAAGCGTTCTCGAGGTATCAAAGAACACAACGCTGGCCCGGATACTGCGCTGCACGACAATCATGGGAAGGAAGGAGGGAGACGCCCGCGATGCAGCATCAGTGTTCTATCCCTCAATGCAGGTCGCAGACATTTTTAAGCTTGATGTCAGACTCATCCATGCTGGTTTGGACCAGCGTAAGGTGCACATGCTTGCCAGGGAAATAGCCGGAAAGTTTGGAACGAGAAAACCCGTTGCACTGCATGTAAAGCTTCTGATGGGCCTTAAAGGCCCAAAGCGCATGGGCATGGAGTCAGATAAGGATGCTGATCTTTCAATATCCTCCAAGATGAGCAAGAGTGACCCTGACTCATGCATCTATGTGCACGACAGCCAAGAGGACATCACCAGAAAACTTCGGAAGGCATATTGCCCCGAGAGGCAGGCAAAAGAGAATCCTGTAATGGACATATGTGAGTTACTCCTTCTTAGGAGGAAGGACTCGAGATTGGGGATAGAGCGACCACAAAAATTCGGGGGCGATGTAGAACTAACGCTGGACGAATTGAAGAGTTCGTTCTCAGAAGGGGAACTCCATCCTGCCGACCTTAAGAACGCAGTTGCGAACGAACTCTCGCGCATGCTGGAGCCCAGCAGAAAATATTTCGAGAAAAACGGGAACCTACTTGGCCAGATAGCCTAAACTACCTTTATCCCTTTCTTTCCAACCTCAAACTCTACCCATTTCCTAAGTCCATGAAGCGGCGCAGTGATATAGTTCTTGTTGTTCTCGTTCTTTATTTCAATGACAGAATCCATAAGGTGTTTTACTGTGACGACTATCTTGTTATCATGCATTCCAGACTCAAGGAAGTATAACGTCGTACACCCAGCAGCCTTAAGTCGGGCCCCTGTAATCTGTATGAAACGGAAGGTCACTTCCGGGTTATTGTAGAGAAGAAACGTCGAGAGGCTGTGGAATATGACTCTTGTCGAACCCTTAGTGTTCTCTTCGCTCCCAATGTCATCCATTGCCTGCGCAATGGATATTGACATATCATCAAGTGCATTCGGACCAGGAACCTGAATATCGTTCCTCCTGACAGGGGGCGTTCCCAAAGCCCATGAGTAACAATCAATGAAGGTTATCTCCTTCCCAACATGGGCGGCAAAATCCAATCCTATTTCCTTGCCACGCGTTTCTATATCTGACGGAGAGATATCACTTGTTGCGTATATGCATGATTGTTGGTCCATGACGCATGCGTTCATGTAATGCATCCCAACCATCATTTTCTCAGGTCCGGGTGGGCCCATGACTAGGATATTTGATGACTTGCGTATCTCGCCAATGAGTCTATCCAACTTCTCAATCCCTAGATTAATCATACTCACACCAATCCCTGAAGCTCTGAGGCGGCTATCTTTATTTTAGACGCCGCTGAATCCGCGTCAAATTCCGGACCAATTATTCCAACAATGAACAGGCCGCCATTCCTGGCAATGCCCAGTATGCCATTGCTATCTTCGATTATGACGTGCGTGATTCTTGAGTCACCTACACAATCCGAGTATTTCTCTGACGAAGCCATAATTCCAATGACCTTCTCCGATATGTCCTTTGCATCAATCCCACTCGGCAACCTGGAAGCGAGGATTGTTCCATCCTTCTTTATTATCGCCGCTCCATTCATGCCATCGAGTTTTGACAATATGCTTTCCGCATTTTTGGTCACACTGTGCACCTTCGAATATAATTAAAAGCCACTCTTTTTAATGCTTTGTAAGAATGGTGCTGTTAAGTTATTCGGGATGGCACCACCAACAAGGGGCAGCCAACTCGGAAGACCATCCATGCCTCAGGGCACTGATTCGAACCGCTGCGTGCCGTCCTAATCAATTATACCACCGTAAGAATGCGGCTTTAACAACCAATCACAGTCTCGAGGATATCCAGACTTAATGGCGCACACAGGGGGTGCCTGTCTTCTGGACAGAAAGCATGGGAACGCACAATCAGCCAGTAAAAACCTATAAATATCTTTGAGTGGGTAATCTCACACGGGAACAGCCTGTTGGGAGTGAATTAATGCGATGTCCTTTCTGCCATCATACGGAAACAAAGGTCAATGATTCAAGAGAGATAGAGGCATCTGACGCAATAAGGCGCAGGCGTGAATGCCTAAAGTGCAAAAAGCGCTTTACGACTTACGAAAGGGCAGAGTTGGCAGACCTCGTGGTTATAAAGAAGGATGGGCGGAGAGAAAACCTCGACAGAAATAAGCTCAAGAGCGGCATCATGACCGCCTGCGAAAAGAGGCCAATCAGCATTCAGGTAATAAACAGGTTAATCGAAGATGTAGAAAGGACTCTCAGAAACGAGGACAGCCATGAGATACGCAGCAAACGCATAGGCGAACTCGTAATGCGGAAACTAAAGAAGATAGACAAGGTTGCGTATATCCGTTTTGCTTCCGTATACAGGTCTTTCACAGACTTGGAATCATTCGAGAATGAATTGCACAGATTACTGCAAAGAAAAGGAAGGTGATGGTTTGATAACGAAGGGTATGTCGATAGGCGAGATAGTAAAGAACTATCCTGAGGTAGTCCCCGTGCTTATGGAGAATGGCCTTAGGTGCGTCACTTGTCCGATGGCATCCCATGAGACCCTGAAACAGGGCGCGGAATCACATGGAATCCAACTGGATAAACTTGTTTCACAACTCAACGCGACAATCTCAAAAAAGTGAGGATATGCTTGAAATCAGGAACATGCGGAGCGACCCATCCGCATTGAGGGAAATGCTCAAGAGAAGAAACTCAGAGGCCCCGCTAGACATATTGATAAAGTGCGATGAGGAGTGGCGGAGGCTGAAACAGAAGGCAGATACACTCAGGGCAGAGCGGAACAGGGCATCAATCGAGATAGCGAACATGAAGAAGGGGGGCGAGGATCCAGCAAGAGAGATATCGAAGATGAAGAAACACATAAGAGACCTGGACGCTGTTGAGAAGAAAGTAAAGGCACACGAGAAGGAAATAGCAGCTCTTGCACTCCAGTTCCCAAACACCCCACACGACTCAGTTCCTCCTGGGAAAGATGAGGATGACGACGTACTCATAAAGACGTGGGGGAAGCCAGACAAGGCTTCAGTAAGCCCCCATTGGGACATTGGGAAGGAACTCGGGGTACTTGATTTTGAGAGGGGTGTGAAACTTGCGGGCTCACGCTTTACTGTGCTCAGGGGCTGGGCCGCCAGGATTGAGCGGGCACTCATAAATTTCATGCTAGATACGCACATAAAGAATGGATATACTGAAATATCTCCCCCACTTCTCGTTAATGTGAAGACAATGACGGGCACCGGTCAACTCCCTAAATTTGAGGAGGAACTTTACAAATGCGAGAGGGACGGACTGTACCTGATACCAACAGCCGAGGTTCCTCTGGTAAACCTTCATTCCGGAGAGATATTATCTGCAGACGAGCTGCCGATAAGCTATGTTGCGTATACTCCATGCTTCAGGAGGGAGGCCGGTTCCTATGGGAAGGACATAAAAGGAATAATGCGACAACACCAATTCGATAAGGTCGAGCTCGTAAAGATAACAGAACCGGAAACATCATATGCGGAACTGGAGCGAATCCTGGCTGATGCAGAGTCAATACTACAGGCACTTGAACTCCCGTACAGGGTTAACGAACTATGCGCAGGCGAGCTCGGCTTTGCATCGTCAAAGACATATGATATCGAAGTCTGGATACCCACCCAAGAGAAATACAGGGAAATCTCCTCCTGCAGTAACTGCGAGGCGTTCCAGGCGCGCAGAGCGAGCATCCGTTATAGGGTAAAGGGAAAACCACAGTACGTGCATACGCTCAACGGGAGCGGTCTGGCTGTCGGTCGCACGCTTATAGCTTTGATGGAAAACCACCAGAAAGACGATGGGACAATACTGGTACCAAAAGTCCTGAGAGCATACATGAATGGAATAACTGAGATCAAAACTGGTTCTGTTGGGAAGCAGGAGTAATGGTGGGAACATGGCAGACAAGAGCAAGCTCATCTATGAGCTCAAGAAGAACCTTCGAACGTTGAAGAATATCAGGGGCAGCGGTACTGAATTGATATCCCTTTACATAACCCCAAACTACCCGCTTGGGGAAATCACAGGAAAGCTTAAGGACGAATACGGCCAGGCATCCAATATAAAATCAAAGTCAACGCGGAAGAATGTACAGGAAGCGTTGGAAAAGATACTCAACTACCTGAAGCTGTTCAGGAAACCCCCTGAGGACGGAATAGCTGTCTTCTGCGGCAATATCTCGAAAAACCAGGGGCGTTCGGATGTGAAGCTGTTCTCGATAGTCCCCCCAGAATCGCTGACAGTGCAGTATTACAGGTGCGACTCATCGTTCTCACTGAGTCCACTTGAGGAGATGGTCCTTCCGAAGGATTCCTATGGCCTTGTTGTTATGGATGGAAGGGAGGCCACCCTGGCAATACTGCGTGGGAAACAGGTACGGATAATCAGGTCGCTCAATTCAACAGCACACGCGAAGGTCCACAAAGGAGGCCAATCAGCAAGGAGATACCAAAGACTAGTAGAGGAAAGCATCGAGAGATACTACAAGAGAATCGGGGGTGCGATGGACAAGGCATTCCTCCCATCGAGATTGACAGGAGTGATTGTCGGCGGCCCAGGGCCGGCAAAGGAGGATTTCCTAAAGCTAAAACCATTCAACTACCAAACAAAAATCATCGGAGTCATTGATATAGGCTATACGAACGAATATGGAGTCCACGAGCTCATGGGAAGGGCATCCGATGTCATATCCGAACAGGAATCGATAAAGGAGAAGAAACTTGTTGATGAGTTCATGCTGGAAGTCGTGCGCGATGGACTTGTAACATATGGGGAGAAGGAGGTTAGGGAAGCTCTGGAGACAGGCAAGGCAAAAACCCTCCTGTTATCCGAGGGGTTGCGTCCAAGGCAGTCGGATAAGGAGCGAGATATCCTTGAGGAATTCGTTGAGCTCGCGGAATCGAACGGGATTGACATAGAGTTCATCTCTCCAGAAACTACCGGGGGAAGCCAGTTCCTCAATGGCTTTAGGGGCATAGGGGCGTTCCTAAGGTATAAGTAAAGAAACAGAAGCTGTTTTTCACATCCAGAGCTACGGATAGATGTTTATCGAGGTTGTCGAGTATGCCTCCGGCGTTATCCCATCTATAGTCATACTGGCCCCGTGCTCAGGTATGATGATTATCTTATATACCTGTCTCGGCGGGAAATACAGGGACTGATTGAGAGCATTGAATCGCAGTTCTATAAGCGAGGATCCATCCATGACCGGCGTCTGTACTGTGAAGAGGTTGCTCGGGTCCCTTCTCTTAATTGCTACGTACTCCCCAACACCCATCGTTGAGGTCGAATAATTGAGATAAGACGTGTTAGCTCCGTTGCCCACTTTCAGGAGGGTGTATCTCATGTCTATTCTGCCGGCACCGGCAGCGGCACTTATGGTGACGCTTACATTCTCAACATTTGTTCTTGCAGCGTCTGTTGTCCCACTTATGGTCACAACAACAATATTCGAGGAAACCTGCTGTATGGATTCTTTGCCCGTGGTCATTGCTTTTTGCTGCAGGATTCCTGAAACGTTTATGAGGACAGCAGCAGCTATTGCCGCCACCAGCACCATCGCTATAAATATAATCAGTGTGCCTATCCCAACAGCACCTTTCTTGTATTGAACCATACAATCGCCTCTTGATGGGCGTTACTACCCAACTTCAACACCAATCGCCTTTTTATAATTCATTTAAGGCCTTTTTATACCTTTGCTTTTTCACGGTCCTGGGCTGTAGATTTTTTCTCAGGGCGCTTGCACAGTGTGGCCCGAGTCCAGCGCACAGGCACTGAGCAGTCCCCTCAGGTTTTTGCCCCGAGGCAAAAGGGCCACGGGTTTTGCCTCGAATCGGTCGGATCGGCTGCCACCCGTTACAGGTGTAAGCGCTTAATCTGTCTGCGGCCTAAGTGTCCGGGAGCCGACACATCCTTACCCAGAAACCTCCATCATTCTCGTTATGGCTTTCAACGCCCTTCTGGAAATACCCTCTGGGACCCGCACAAGCGGTTCCCTCTTGAGCAGGCATCGGTACACCTTTTCAATAGTTGTCTTTTTCATGTTCCTGCAGATTGCCCCGCGCACCCCATAGAATTTTTTTCCCGGGTTCTCCTTGGAGAGCCTGTAGAGATGGCCATACTCAGTTGCGATGATGAACTCCTTATCCGGAAGCTCCTTGGCGAGCCTGACCATGCCATTGGTGCCGACAACATAATGGGCAATGTTTAGGATATCTTCATTGCACTCCGGATGCGCAAGCAGAACCGCGCGTGGATGTTTCCTAAGGATATCGTTGATATTCTTGATATGCATGAGGCTCTTGTGAACTACGCAATATCCATCCCTTGGGATGGTGATTATGCGTTTCCCAGTTTTTTTCTTTGCATACTCTGCCATGTTCCTATCCGGACCGAACAGCACAGAGTCACAATCAACGGAATCTATAACCTTCAGCATATTTGCGGAAGTGCACACGATATCCGCTTCGGCCTTCGCTTCCGCCAATGTATTTATGTACAGTACAACAGGAACCCCTGGATGTTCGTCCTTGGCTCTCCTTACATCCTCAGCTGAAAGCATTGATGCCATCGGGCACTTTGCATCCATCTCAGGCAACAGGACTTTCTTCCCAGTAAATATGCTTGCGGTCTCTGCCATAAAATCCACGCCACAGAACACTATGTATTCAGCATCCGTTTTAGCAGCAGTCTTGCATAAATCCAGGGAATCCCCAAGATAATCCGCAATATCCTGGATTTCTGGCTTCTGGTAATTATGCGCAAGCAGAATTGCGTTCGCGTCCTCTTTCAACCTAGATATCTCCTCTATTATATTCAAACAAACACCGAATCAGCCAGTATCAACAACGACTATATCACATTCCCCCTGGAAATCCTCATCAACAAGAATCTCAGTTTTATGCTCATAGAATCTTGTCGAACCCTTGCCATATCCTATATTGAAAAAATATGTCCCATCAATCTCATCCAAGCATTCAGCCTTGCTTACATTGCCAAGGTCTGGTTTGATGCAGTACACGCCATCGATGGCGTAATTTCGCACAGTCTTCCCCATACTGCCGAGGCTTTTTGCAATGCCTATGGAACAGCCTATCACTATCCTATCCCTGAACTCATTCTGTTGGAGGTTCATAACCAACACGACCTCATCTTTTGCCAAGATGATGTCTGAGAACTCCTCGAAACTTATCTCCTTATCCCCGTTTCCGTTATTTCCATTCCGGAACATTCGGTATGCATCCTGTTGGACATAAAGCGCAACCGCCATCAGGATGACGATACCGAAGAAAATCGCCAACTCACGTTTCATGTATTCACCTTAAGACCTTTCCAAGGGAGCATTCGGCAATATATCCATCAGTTCCCTCTATTGTTGCGTTGACAGCATATAGCGTTCTGAATGAGATAATGTTTTCATCCCCATGCCGCACATATATTATAGGGATTGATTCAAATTCCGCTTCACAATCCGAATAATTCATTTCAAGTGCTCCGACAGTACAAGTATTATTGTTTATCAGGTATGTCTGCGTTCCATACTGCGAAAGCGCTTCTGCCACCTCCTCACCGCACGATGTCATGATGCCCTTTGTCGATTCCGGGTTGTCTGAAAGACTGGCAGTGGCGTGATCAACCACAACAGCAACCCCATCCATCCTTTCAACCTCAAAGATAAACAGGTTCAATGTCCTCTCTCCGCCGTAGGTTGCAGTGACGTAATAGAACATTGCTGTGCAGATAATCGCTACCATAAGCGTTGCCGCGCAGAAGAGAGAGAAGAGCACAAGGTGCTGCCTCTTCTTTTTGAGTACCCTCCTGTTTCTTATGACAAAGGCTCCGAGGAAGATAATCATGAACAGTGCCATGAGCATATCCCCAACTCCTGCTGCAACGAGTGTGACGTACTCCGAAATCTCCGTTTTCTCACTCAAGCTGAGTGGCTTGAAGAACCCTATGGTACTGAGAACAGCGGCTTTCTCTGTCCTCACAATTTTGCTGACAATCCTCCCAACGATACTGCTCGATGGCTTGCTCTCGGCTATCCCCTTGGCTTCATACGTCACTCCATAATACCCTGCTTCAAGAGCGTCAGATTCATTGATTCTCATGGGGGTTGTGAAATTCGCGTCTAATTCAGTCATCCTGTTTCTAAGCTCCTCCAGTTTCAGGATAGTCCTGTCTCCAACATGTACATTCATCTCCGCTTTCATCAGGTAGTAGGTTGCGTTGTCCCTGATGTCTTTAACTTCCCCATATATCCTGGATGACGTCTCCACCAGAGCATCCATCTCTCCCTTCAGCGAATAGAACCGGTCTACTGCGGAATCGAATTCCATATCAAGGAGCGTGAGGTCGCTGTAATCCCCACTATCGATAATCAATTCGATGCCCGCGCTTGCATTCAAGAATTCAGAGAACATATCATCAAGTTCCTGGTTGTCGACGTGTGTCATGACCTCAGAAACGCGCTCTTCCAACTCCCCAGCAAGCGATTTCATCGAGTCATATCTCTTCATGTATTTGAGCTTCTGATGCCCCCTGTTTATCTCAAAAATCCTAAATACAGTGTTCTGGAGCAGGGAGTCACTTCGCGCATCTATCTCTAAAATCGGTTGGATTCTTGAACTGAGCGCATTCAACTTGCTTTCCGCTTCCTCCAGCGCAGTTGCATTGTACATCATCTGCGGGCACATGCCATAGCATTCCATACACGACAGGTCATACCTGAGTTTGTTGTTCTTCAGTGCAATCGCAGCCGATTTCATCGAAGATACTTCATTTTTCGCATCCTCTAAATTGATTCCAATATTCGAATGGTCCAAGTCACTCATATTTCCCAGAACCGATTCATAATGGTCGTCAATCGCTGTGGTCAACGTCCCAAATTCAACGAGAGCACTTACGAACGGCCCTCCCAGAGCCCCCATCGCAGGCCCACAGAGCTCCACAAGTGCACTGCACGCGAGTTCACAGCTTCTGCTGTCATAACATAGATTGTCGTTCATCCCAGTGTATTGTTTGCAGGTATATTCGGCCGGACCGTATTGTGTTAGCGCGTTCCTGCTATTATTGAACGATTCCACCAAGTCATTTATTTCTTGGAGTTCGGATTCGGTTGGGTATAGGGTTTCCATGTAATAATCATCATAGACTTTTCTTATCTCCCCAATATCGTCCACTATCTCCTCATCGTTCTTTATGAGGAAGCTCTCGACCCCATTTATGGATACGAGCGAATAGTTTCCCCCGGCGTTTGTGATATTTTTGTAACTTATGCCATCGTAGCTTTCATTATCGTATAGATATCCATAGAGCCACTTGGTTTTCACAACATCGATTGAAGCCCTAACACTAAATATGTCCGCATCACCTGAAAACGTTATGACTACCTTGTAGTTATCCGGTGCCATCATCCCAGGGGAGAATGTGATTTTTGCAGTATATTGCCCCCAAGGACTGACATTAAGGTAATCCGTTGTGGCCTCAACCCACGAAACACTTGTTGACACATCCACAATGCCGCTTGTGTCATTGCTTGTGATGACATATGTCCTTGTCACGCTGCTGTTCTGGAGCATGTCAAAACCGTCTTCCTCTGGCGTTACCTGAAAGCCAGCGAACGCTAGGCTGACTAGCAATACGAATACTGAGGCAATGGTCGCCCTCCTCATATACTTCTGTATTGCGAATATTACTTTAAAAACTTTCTTTCACATTGGGGGCGTCTTCTCTAAAATAAGGGATAAGGTAAATAAAAATAAAAGGAGGGGGGAGCGTAAAACGCTCCGTTGTTTGACAGCTTAGCCGACCTGCAGTCCGTTTATGAACTGGTCTCCGGCAGTTATCGTGTCGCCTCCAGTGAATCCAGCAACAACAATCGTGTTGCCAACTTCCTTCACAACGACATCGCCTGGTTTGGACAACAGTGATGAGTCCGCACCAAGTGCCTGTTCGGTTACCACGTTCACTACTGGACCTCCGACTGAGATTACGACGGCTGCGCCACTTGCTTCGTTGTCCATCACCACGAGTTTTCCAGACATCTTGTAGGGTACGATGACGTCTACAGAGTCGTCTCCCGTGTTGAGAACAGCGCTCACAGGTGACATGTCGATGCTGCAGTCTCCCTCTCCGCCGGTTGAAGTGCAGGCACCTACAGTCTCAGTAATCTCTTTTGCCTTTATCACTACACCGCCAGCAAGGGTCTGCTCTTCTCCCTCAGCCAGGGTTATCTCGGTCGCGCCACTTGGGGCTGCGCCAACTGTACTTATATAATAGCTGGCTTCACCAACCTTCTTGGCAACTTTCAGCACTGCAGCAGTTGATGTCAGGCTGTTGAATACAGATCCCCTCTCGGAGGTGTATCCTGCCTCAACCATCTTGCTTGTTACGCCACTCATCTTTGCCAAGCCTGTCGGGACGTACCTGGTCTTGCTCTGGGTTGCAGATCCGGTGAACGTCCATGCTCCGCCGGTTCCGTTGTCCAGCTCAAACTGCCAAGAATTGGTGTCCGCAGTTGTTGTTGACGCTCTCTCGGTCAGCCTCATGCTCACGTTTGCACTTGAGCCAGTGGTGACCTGCTGGAGAGTCAAGCTCTGCGTTACACCATCACCAGTGTTGTATGTCGCGGCAACAGTGCTGGTAGCAGCTGCCATTCTGAAGTAACAGCTCTGCCCGCTCTGCTGATAGTAGACATACGTTCCATTGGTGCTGTTCACACCTGACAAGTCCACATAGAAGTGGTTTGTCGGCACACCGTTGACAGTGAACCCATTGGTCAATCCAGTCACAACATACATCAGGTAGTTGTTCGAGCCGAGGTTTGTTGTGCTTGCACAGTTATTCGTTGCGCTCACAGCAAGCCCATACTGAGCAATTTGCAGGCTCATCGTGTCATAGTCAGCACTGCCGAGGTTCAGCCCGTCATATGTGAGCTGGAACTTGGCTGGCGTTGTTATGACGCTGATGCTGTCGCCCTTCTGCATCTTGAGAGTAACCGCAGTGTTCGGGTCCTTCCTCAAGACCATGCTCTTCAACGTTGTCACGTTGTTATTGTTCGGGTCGAACGACCAATACATGTACGCATACCAACCTGGGTTGTCGATCTTGTCGATCTCAGCGCCGTTGTCGGTCAGGGTAATCTCATTGCTGTACACAGCCATCTCAGCCCACTTTGAAGCCAGTGTGTAACCCGGTTGGGTCTGATACACACGGATCTTCAGCTTTGAGCCGTCTGGTGCTGTCCAGCTGTACGTCCCTGAAGACTCGAAGATCTGGTCCTCTTTCACAAGAACGCCGTTTGCATCGAATATCTCGATAGCAGCAGCGTGCTCATTGCCTGCTCCAGTGGCCAAACCGATATCCGCCAGCTTTATGGCGTATGCGCCTGCAGTCAGGTTCTCGCCGATGTGGACGATACCATATGCGCTCTCCTTGGCCAAGCTAATCGAGTTGACGCCAGAGGAACCCCTTGTAGCAACGAACGAGGTCGTGTTGTAGCCAACCATGGCTGGTGCAGTCATGTCGCTGATTATCCAGTCCTCTCCGAGGTACTTGATAGCGACCCTGTGCCTCTCAGTCAGGTCTGCATTCACACAAGTTGAAGCTCCGTAGTTGGTGCACGTCGAAATCGGAACTCCGTACAAGTCATGCGTGAAGTCGACTTTGTACGCAACGTTCGGCGTGTTTGCCACAACGGTCTTCAGTGTCTCGTCGTACTCTGTGGTTCCATACACCCACAAGCTCTGCTCCTCTGTGTAGGTCCTGCCAGCGTAGGTATCCCTTACAGTGGCCGTTGCCATTGGTGGGAAGTCTCCGCCGCTGATCTTCCTGCCGTGCTCACAACCCGTGTTTGGGTCGGCAACCTCAGCAGAAGTCGAGCTCACATGAGATCCCTGTGCTGTCGGGGACCCAGTGAAACAGGGCTTAATCTCCGTGCTTGTGGAGTAGTTGTTACCAACTCCGCTTGGAGACCTATACCTGTCCTCGGTGTACTTGTCTACATAGTCGTTTATGTAGGTCTTAAAGCTTGCAGATCCGGATACGACGCCTGGGAGGGTTACCTCAAGGACAACCTTCTCATTGCTCACAGGACATGAACCTACACCACCACCAACAAGTGAGGTTGTGCACGTTGCAGTTCCTGAGAGTGTCGCAGACAGGGTCTGCTTGCTGTAGGCGTAATTGCCGATTTTCGCAGCAATGTTCGCAGCTACCACACCGTCAGAAGCGGCTGCTTTCTGGCCTACCACGACCTTCACTACCGGTTGACCATTCTGGTTCACAATCTGCGTGTTGCCGTACGTTACGTCAGCAGCAACCACAGACGCACCAAGAATAGCTGCGCCAGCAGCCAAGGCCGCAATTTTCTTTACACTCAATCCTTTCACGATATCACCTCGTGCTTTTTCGCATTGTCGCCTAAATTTGGGCCTTACTTTATACATCTTATTAACGACGACATATGCCCATAGTTTCCATAACTTCTTCGAGAGAATGTTTACTCTCGTGGAAGTTCTATGTGGTTTCCCTATCGTAGGTATTTAAAGGTTTCGCATAACTATAAACTTTAGTTAATAGTCAAAATTTTTCTTCCGTCGTTTGACGAATTATACCCACCACTACTGACGTAATTTTTTCGTCTTTTGACGTTCGACGCAAAACGAAAATCCGGGTAAATTTGACTATGTCCTCTCACCATACTGCTCAACAAACTCCTGGTACTCCTTAACCATTCTCTTTGTGATTGAGGGTTTCCTATTCTTCATGATATTGCTGAAATCACTCATAGTTAACCAAACATCTCCTTCCTCACCAGCTATGCGTTTCCTCACCAGAATCATCTTCCCCTCCTGGCAGATGGATGCTATGTCCGCGCCAGAGTATCCCTCTGTTGCATTTGATAGGGCATCGAAGTCAACGTTATCTGATATCGGTATCTTCTCGAGTCCATGTTTGAAAATCCCCCCCCTACTTATTTGGTTCGGGGGCGGGACATATATCACCTTATCAAACCTCCCTGGTCTCATGAGCGCGGAATCAATAATGTCTGGTCTGTTGGTCGCGCCAATCACAACAACATTCTTCAGTCCCTTTACTCCATCCATCTCATTGAGCAGCTGCGCCACTATGTTCTCAACAACCTGGGGAGAGTATTCGCTGCGTGCGGGAGCTATCGATTCCATCTCATCCATGAATATTATCGCAGGCGCCTGCTCCCGCGCTCTGTTGAACGTTTCCTTTATGACCTTGACGCCCTCCTCATATCCTCTCTTCAGCAGTTCCGCACCGCTGAAGAAGATGAAATTGCAGTTCAGTTCATTGGATGCAGCCTTGACAACAAGCGTCTTCCCGCACCCGGGCGGGCCGAACAGAAGCACACCCCTACTCGGCCTAACGCCATATTCCTTGATAAGGTCCTCATGCAAAAGCGGAACCTCTATGGCTTCCCTGAGCACCTTCACAATCCCGTCCAGACCAATGACATCGCGCCACTTCACCTTGGAGTGCTTCTCATCCCTCTCATCTCTGAGCGCCCGCCGTTCAAAGTCCATCTTGAATTGTTCGAAGTCCTCCACCTGCGTGAGGCTTGTGCTCGGCTTCATGTTTTCAATCGACCCAACAAAATGGTCCATACGCACCGGCACGATTATGTTGGCAACAATCGCCTCCCGTGCGGCCCCTCTGGCGGCTTCTCTGCACACGTTCGCAAGGTCCGCACCAGAATATCTTTCAGTAATCCTTGCCATCTTCTTGAAGTCGACATCCTCTGCAAGCGGATACCCCGCGCTTTTTATCCTGAGTATACTCTCCCTTGTTCTCAGGTCAGGAAGCGGGAGATATATCACCTTATCAAACCTCCCTGGTCTCATGAGCGCTGGGTCGAGCATATTCGGAACGTTTGTCGCTCCCACTATCACCGCGTCCCTCTTTCCAGTGAACCCATCCATCTCCGCGAGCATCAGGCTCATTATCCTAGGGCCTATGTCATCAGATGCATACGAGCCTCTCTTCTTCCCAATGGAATCTACCTCATCAAAGAACAGCACACAGGGGGCGTTCTTTCTTGCAATCGCGAATATCTCACTCAGGTTCTTCTCGCTCTCCCCATACCACTGCGAAAGTATCTCGCTGCATTTTACGTAATAGAATCCCATCTCAAGCTCCTTCGCAAGTGCACGTATGATCATCGTCTTCCCGCACCCGGGCGGGCCGAACAGAAGCACACCCTTAGGCGGCTTTATTCCATATGCAACCGTGAGTTCCTTCCTCCTCACAGGCCACACTATCGCCTCCTTGAGTTCCTGTTTTACCTTTTCAGAGCCGCCAACATCCTTGAGAGTCTCATGTCCTGAGGAGAGGCTCAAATCCTCAATGCCAAATTTCGAGAATTTACCCTGCTTATCCTTTCTTATGATGTCGAGTTCTCTTGTGAAGTATACGTGTTTGTAGTCTGAATACGCGAAGAACGCGATTGAGACAAACACCCATGGGAAGATGAAGAAGTCAAACCTAACCCCGGACCACGCGCTTGCAATCCAGTATCCAAAGATAACGAGAAGGAACGATGAGCTTGCAATACTCTCCTTCCACCTGGTTCTTATGCGCGCAGGCAGGAACCCAACGATGAACACAGCTATGGTCCACACGATTATCGTTACCATCGCAGAGTCCGAGAAAAACAATCTTATGCTATTCCCAATAACTATGCCAAACGACGGGCCAATGTTCTTGATCTGTCTGAAATCAGTTGCGTCTCTATATGCCTCACCAATCCCTTTCCCCATATCTAATATGCCAACTTGGTCCTTTGATATCTCCAGATATTTTGGATGATTGTACTCCAAATCTAGGTTTACAGGCATGAACCCAGCATTCTGCACATTCCATATTGTGCTTAGGAGAAGCACAAGATACACGCATGGTATCGCCATCGACAGGCTCTTCTTGGAACCAAGTACAAGCGAAGAGAGAGTGAGTAATGGTATTATGATTCCACCGAGAAGATGGAACGGTTCCTGAGCAAATGGCGCCAGGATGAGTATCATCAGCCCTGCGATTATTCTCCAGTTCTTGAACGCCACGAACATCGTGGTGGAGAGGATAATTATGAACAGCCATGCGAATACCGAGGACTGGTACGCTATTGCAGGGAACGCAGCCAGTTCAGCGAATATCACCCCTAATGGTGGGGATTTATATGCTATTATTCCAGCCGCAACTGAGAGTATACCAACAACAACTAGTGGATAGAAGGGGAAGGCGAGCATGATGTACATTGCCCCAGCAAACACAAGCAATGAATGCGCAAGATCCTCGTTCTGCTCAAGCTCGAGAAGCAAGGCCATGTACTTCCGTTTTCTCAGTGAACCATAACTGCCCTTGTTCTTCCCCCCCATAAAACTAACATTAGATGCTCTGATTTAAAAGAATGTCCCCACAGCGTTCTAGGCGGTAGACTTTTTCTCTGGGGCGTTTGCACAATGTGGCCCGAGTCCAGCGCACAAGCGCTGAGCAGTCCCCTCAGGTTTTTGCCCCGAGGCAAAAGGGCCATTCGGGTTTTGCCTCGAATCGGCTGCCACCTGTTACTGGTGTAAGCGCTTAATCTGTCTGCA
>JBDRKD010000104.1:0-4012 GCA_043814255.1 Microcaldota archaeon | reverse complement strand
CGCCGCAATTCTGGCATATGGATTCCCCGAGAGGTTTGGCCCCAAAAGTAGTGACCAGTGTATCTTTGCCGCGAAAGGCGAAGTCGATGGCGCCGGTTCCCACGAGTTCGTCACATACCCTGACACATTTACCGCATAGGATGCATTTGTTGGGATCAAAGACGAAGGCGGGATTTGAGGTGTCCAAAGGTTTGTCCAGAGGTGCTCGTCGCATCCGCTTAACGAAGTCTTTACGCACACCCACGTACCTGGCAACCTTCAGGAGTTCGCACTCCTGATTGCTATCGCAGAGCAGGCAGTCGTAAGGATGGTTGGCTATGGCCAGTATCCGCCCACAGAACAACCATGAGGTTGCATAGAACGAAAAGAGTCATGATATTCTTCAAATAACCACCAGGTACCTTTTGACTGGAGTGTATAAAAACATTTTGAAATCGTTCGGTGCCTCCCGTATGACTTTAACATTGGGTGTAGACAAGCCGAAAAGCGCTTATTCCGATCTCCCACCGAAGGGAGGCTTCACGTCCGAACGCTCACCACTCGTCGGTGGTGCCACCAACAATAACTTAACGGCACCGCTGTTTCGATAGGTTTAAATATCGCCTAAACCATAATTGAGTCCAGTGGGGGGATAGATTTGGATTTAGATTATTCTAGGAGACCTAGCCTTATTGACAGGGATACAAACACTGTTGGCTCGGAGATAACCATAATCAATAAATACACTGAATCGGATTTGCCTGAATTTGATGAGAATGACATATATTCAGAATACACAGTCAACCTCCCTGAAGAGCATCAAGGAGTTGAGGGTGTCGGGGAAGTCACGACGCTTATAGATAAGGTCTATGAGTACATAAACAACAAGGGGAATACATCTGTAAATGAGTTGACAGAGCGCCTTGGCATCAGGAAGCAGCAGGTTGAAAAAATGATTGAGATGCTTGAAACAACCGGACTCATAACCACCAAATATTCCGTTGTCCCAAATGGAAAGGTTGACATTCTTGTGATTGGCAAGGAGCACGTGAAAACTGTTCCGGATGTTCCCAGTATTGACAGAACGAAAAGGCTGAAGGAAACGATTGCCCTGGAGATGGATGTGCTTGAGAACTCACTTTACTCGATGGAACAGGGTCTCAGGATGTGGTCCTCCGAGACTGAAGAGCTTATTGAAAAAGGGGAGGATATCCCTGAACGTGACTTGGGGGATATGAACCGCGAAAGCATCAACATGGAACGTTCGCTTGATGGCTTCATCGGAAAGACCAACCAGAGAATCGACTCCATGAAAAAAATACTGTCTAACATAAGAGGACATATGAACGGCTCTCCTAAAAAGGAAAAGAACCGAAAGAAGGGATTCTTTGGGTTGCTGAACCTGTTTAACTTCTGATTTGCGCATACCCCGGAGTATCACGGCCTATCCAGCTTTTCAAGAACCCTCTTGATTCCGCTTAACATCTCTGCAAATTCTGAATTAAAGGACACGTGGTTTGAATGCATTAAAAACGGATATTCGTCTTCTTTCTGCCTGTTAAGAAGCCAGTCGAACGCATCTAATGCCATCATTACATACTTTTTTCTATATTTTATATTGTTGCCATATTCCATACCAAAGAGTGTTTTTGCCGTCTCTCCAATCAACTCAACCTCCTCTTTCATAAACTGTGCGTCCAGGACAGTGATTTGGCCTGCGTCCCATCTGCCCATGTGCGTCTTGAGTTGCGAACCAAGAAGCATCGCAGTTTTTTTGACACTTGGTTCATCGGGCATCTTCAGAAGAGCTTTCACTGCAGATATCTTCGCATCGATTAATTTTCTCCTTTGATATGTGGACAAGCCTGTCTGCTCGACATCAAAAGCACATAACTCTCGCAGGAGCGGGAGTGCTTCACGCATACCTCCGCTATATGCCTTGTGAACCATAGCCGAAAATACAAACGGGTCGCTGAACGCATGATTCTCCGAAGACAAATCAAAATTCCTGAGAATCGTCATTACGTGGGGTTTGGCTTCAGTTGAATCGAGTTCTTGGATACAGATTGCTGCGAATTGCCGATGGTGCTTGTTTGGGTCCGAAAGAACAACACCGAGCACATCCTTGTATTTTTTAGCATACGTCCTAAGCATATGAAATAGTCGCATATCGCTCTTGCCAGTATGGATTCTTTGAGACAACGCCAGAAAATCCTCAGTAAGCGCTAATAACTCAGTTCCCCTTCTACCTGATTTTGAAAAATCGGGAGCACTGCTTTGATTACTCTTTCGACGAATTTTCTTTTGCATGATGGAGTATGGATAGAAAACAAAGTATTTAACAGTTGGTTGCTTCTCTAGTGATATGCGGGTCGCGGTCATAGGGGGCATCGAAAGACAGGAACAAATATGGGAATAAGGCAGTGAGGGCATACTCCTCCAAAGGCCACAAGGTGTTCCCAATAAACCCAAACGAGCAGAAGATTGAGGGGCTGGAGTGTTACCGTACAGTACTGGATGTTCCTAACACCATAGACATTGCATTACTCTAAGGTTCCACCGAACATTGGCATCGGACTCATCGATGGGATTGCAATGAAAGGAATAAGGGCGGTTTATTTCAATCCTGGAACTGAAAACAAGGAGATTCTTCAGAAAGTGAAAGAGAAAAAACCCATGTTAACGTGCTCCATAAAGGCATTGGGCCTACTCCCATCTGATTTTCCATGACCTAAACGGCACTGGGCTCATTATATCTGATGGTGCTTCTGACACAAATAGCTTGAGCAGGTTTCGCTCTTCTCCAGATATTGCATCCCAGAAGGATACTGGCCGCCTCATTTTCAAGAGCTCTTTCTCCAGATTCTCCCCATGCAACGCTGTTCTCCTGATTCCTGCTTGTGACATATTCTCGGCTTGCAGGGGGATGTCGAATATCACTTTCATCCTCTCATTTATGCGCTTGATGCGTATTTTCGCAGTTATCAAACTTGTCCTGTTGAATTTGAGTGGGTAACAGAATGAATACACCCAATCATCAAACAAATCATTCTGGGTAATCCCGTCGCTTGAATTCTGTATGTTTATGAAGTTCGTTTCGGAACTCTTAAGAAGGGTTTCGACGTCCCCCGACTTGGTTTCTATGTCGTTGATGTTTTTTATGAGCGCGGAAATGTTTGAATTGATGTCTTTGGTGTTGTTTGTGAAAGACCCTACTGAATCCACGAATGGCCAGCCAACCCCGCCTGCGACAGCGTTTCCCATCGGGGTGGAAAAGCAGGCTCTCAGACACGATTCCCTATCATAGCATTCCATATTTTGCGTTCCTGTCCATAGCCTGCACTGGTCCTCCTCAGGCTGCCTACTGTCATTGAACTCCATCGCGAGTGCAAGGATCTCTCCTGTTTCAAATAGGTTTGGATAGAGTGAATCATACGTTATATTCGCCAATGTGAGCTTATCGGCCAATATGCCCCCTATCTCATATGTATTGTTGAGTATCCAGATATCTGAAGAATTGGATTCGCTCACTTCGATTATGAATGAGTCACGTATGTTATAGGTGGATTCAATCTCCCCTTCGAATTCTCCGATGGAGATAATGTACCTGTTCGAGATTCCGATTCGTTCTTTTGTGAAACTCTCGTTCTCATTCAAACAGTAGCTAATGAAATGTCCTATATGCACCTCCTGAAACCCGGCAGACGCTAAGCCAATCATGAGAACAAGAGACAGATACAGCATCAAGTGCATGCGCATGGTATGTTTATTATGCATAAAAAACGTTAAATAGATTTTAGTGATGCAGGATTGCCCGAGATATCATTTCTCATAAGACTCAAGCGTCTCGTTGGCTATGCGTTCCCATGAGAATTTCGTGCCTGCTTTCTTTTTCCCGTTTGTCCCCATCAGTTTTGCACGCATATGGTCTGAGAACATGTAGTTTATGCCCCAAGCTATTGAATGCGGGTTTGGGTACACCTTGACTCCGGTGACCTCATGGTCCACAATCTCTTCCGGCCCCCCTCCATGC